>DAOUYT010000014.1 GCA_030665965.1 bacterium | reverse complement strand
AATAAAGATGAAAATAGAGCCTCAGGGCTGGGGGTTGGGAGTTTTTCTCAGCCGGATAGCTTGGCTATGGCGAAGCTACTCCTCGGAAAAATTCTAAGCTTTGTGTTCCTAATACCTAAGTTGACCCCCAGCCTCGGGGCTTTTTATTGTTCGCCTGTTATTCTTTCCACCTCTTCAATGGTGGTTATTCCTTCTAAAACCCTTATTATAGCGTCCTGATATATGGTTATCATTCCTTTTTCTATTGCTTTTTCTCTCAAAGCAGCAACAGAAGGTGTGGTTAATATGAATTTTTCTAACTCATCGTCAATTAAAAAAGCTTCAAATATAGCGATTCTTCCCCGATAACCTGTAGAGTTGCATTCTTTACAACCCACAGCCTTGGGAATTTTTAATTCAGGTCCTAATTTCGGGATTTTAATTTCTTTTGGAAGACCTTTTAAGGATTCTTTTAATTTTTCTAAAACAGAAGAAGAAACCTTTTCCTTTTTAAGGCATTTTTTACAGACCTTTCTAATAAGTCTTTGAGCAACAGCCATGTTTATGGCAGGGGCTATATTAATGGCTTTTTCCCCTAAGGCCTGTATCCTGGCTACTGTTCCTGCAGCATCATTGGTATGTAAGGTGGTGAAGACAAGGTGTCCGGTTAAAGCAGCCTGAAGAGCAATACTGGCTGTTTCCAGATCCCTGATTTCTCCTACCAAGACCACGTCAGGATCTTGGCGCATAATAGACCTTAAGCCATTGGCAAAATCATAACCCTTGGTAGGATTTACCTGGGTCTGGGAGATTCCTTTTAAATGATATTCAATAGGGTCTTCAATGGTGATTATCTTACTTTCTGGTTTTTGGATTTCTTTTAAGAAAGCATAAAGGGTGGTGGTTTTACCAGAGCCAGTAGGGCCTGTTACAATAATCATTCCATTGGGTTGTTTTATCTGTTTATTAAAGATTTTCAACAAATCATTCCTTAGTCCCAAGGCCTCAAGATTAATTAAACTCTTGGGGTTTAAGATTCTAAGAACAACTGTTTCTCCATATTCAGCTGGCAAGGTAGATGTCCTGATTTCTATTGAATAAGATTTTGATATGGTTTGCTGGGTATTTTCTGGCACAGAAATAGAAAAACGCCCATCCTGGGGGCGATCGTCAATATTTAATTTTAAACCTGAAAGGAGCTTTATCCTTGAAAGAAGTTTTTCGTATGTTTGTCTGTTTAAAAACAAAACGTCTTGTAAGAGTCCGTCAACCCTGATACGAATCTTTGTCTGCTCTTCTTTGGGTTCAACATGGATATCAGAAGCATCCAATAAAATTGCTCCTGCTAAAATAATCTCCAAGAGTTCGGTAATCCTTCCCTCTAAGGCAGCTTCAATCTTTTCCTTAAACCCGGTAATGTTTTTTATCTCTTTTTGAACCTCAAGCAAAACATCAGGAGAAATTATTACTTGGCCCGTGATTTTTTTTGAAATACTGGGCATAAAAGTTTAAAATAGTCTAAGGGTTGATTAATTGAATTTATATTATCCTTGTTTAAAAGTCAATCTTTTAATAAAATCAAAGATTAATTTATTTTATTGATAGACTAAATGATATTGAAAAAAATAACCAATAATCCTTCTCAAACCAAAAAACTGGGGGAAGTCCTGTCAAAAAAAATACTTAAAGAAAAAAAAGGAACAAGGGCTCAGGTCTTGGCTTTGCAAGGAGAATTAGGAGGAGGAAAAACAACCTTTTTACAGGGTTTTGCCAGGGGATTGGGAATTAAAAAAAGGATTTTGAGCCCCACCTTTGTTATTTTAAAAAAGTTTAAGATACAGAGTCCTGACTTTAAATTTTTCTATCACATTGATTGCTACAGGATTAAAAGTGTAAAAGAGATTTTGGATTTGGGTTTTAGAAAGATTGTTTCTGATTCTAAAAACATTGTTGCTATTGAGTGGGCTGACAACATCTTGAAAACCCTACCCAAAGACACAATCTTTATCACCTTTACCTTTAATAATAAAAACAAAAGAAATATCACAATAAGATGGCCGAACAAAAAAAGCGATTAATTGTTATTGACAGCAACTCGGTTATTCATAGGGCTTTCCATGCCCTGCCTCCTTTGAGTACAAAAAAAGGAGAACTGGTTAATGCTGTATACGGGTTTTTATTGGTTTTTTTCAAAACAATCAAGGAATTTCAGCCAAACTTTATTGTAGCCTGTTTTGACTTTCCTGCTCCTACCTTTCGCCACAAAAAATTCAAAGAGTATAAAGCCAAAAGACCACCCACCCCAAAAGAACTCTACAATCAGATACCAAAGATAAAAGAGATTTTAAATGCCTTTAATGTCCCTGTCTTTGAAAAAAAAGGTTTTGAGGCTGATGACATTATCGGAACAATCAGTAAAAAATTTCCTAAAAAACAGATTTATCCAAAAGTAGAAACAATTATCTTAAGCGGAGACTTAGATACTCTCCAGTTGATTGATACTCATACAAAGGTTTATCTTTTAAAAAAAGGTGTGAAAAACACCATATTATATGATAAGGATTCAGTTAAGGAAAGGTATTCAGGATTGCTTCCCGACCAGCTCGTTGACTTCAGGGCATTAAGGGGTGATCCTTCTGATAATATTCCAGGTGTGGCAGGGATAGGAGAAAAGACAGCAATTAGTTTATTAAAAGAATTTGGAACAATTGAAAACCTATACAGACAATTGGAAAAAAAAGGTAAACAAATAGAGAAAGTAAAGCCGAGAACAAGAGGATTGCTGTTTCAGCAAAAAGAGCAAGCTTTTTTTAGCAAGGAGCTGGCCGAGATTAAAAAAAACGTCTTGATTGACTTTGACCTAAAAAAGTGTCAATGGGGCAAATATGATAAAGAAAAGATTATTCAACTCTTTAAAGACATGGACTTTAATACCTTTATTAAAAGATTGCCAGGACTAAAAGAACAGAATATAATAAAAGAAAGGAGATTAAGATTATTGTAATATAAAAAGCAATAAATTAATTTAATAATTTAAATATCTTTTAAAGAAATGGATAAACAAAATAAAAAGGAGCTGTCAGTTCAGGAAAGGGAGGATTTATTGGAAAAAGTGCTGTGGGGTCTTCGTTCAGTGATAAACATCTTGGTGTTTTTCTTTATTATCGTCATCTTATTAAGGTATGCATTAAAAATACCTTTTTCTCTCTGGTTTAATTTCTGGATTATTTTTTGGATTTTGTGCCTGTTTATTTTTATTTTCTTTATAAAGAGACAAAGAGATGCTTCTATTATTAATAAGGCTCATTTCGGATTTTTTGTTCTTCAGATTCTGATATTAACCATTATTGTTCATTATCTCGGAGGCATAGAGTCAATCGGGGTTCTTTTTTACACATTTTTTATAGTTTACGGTATATTCCTTTTACCTAAAAAGTATAATTTACTTATAGTGTTGATTAGTCTTTCATGTTTCTTTACCTTGGCGTGTTTAGAATATCTTGAAATTTTACCCCATTACACTCTTTTTGCGGGCGGGGATATTTTTAAAAACCCCATAGGTACCCTCAGCCGTTTAACTATAATAATAGCGTCATTTTCTTTGCTGTTTATTATTACCAGCCGGCTCTCAGAAAGAATGAGAATCCAGACCGAAGATTTAACAAAGAGTCAGTCTAAATTAAAGACTCTAAACCTTGAGCTTGAAAACAAGGTGGGAGAGTTTAAAGAGGTAAAAAACGCTTTAGAGGATGCCAAAGCCACCTTAGAGATAAAGGTTAAAGCCAGAACTAGGGAGTTGGAGGAGTTGGCACAAGGACTTGAAAGAGAGGTTAAACAGAGAACAAAGGAACTTCAAGACAAGCTGCAGGAGCTGGAAAGGTTTCAAAAGTTTGCTGTAGGAAGAGAAATGAAAATGGTGGAATTAAAAAAAGAAATAAAAAGATTAAAAGAAGAAAAAGGAGGTTAAGGAGTCAATAGAAAAAACCTGAAGGATTAAGAGAGAATCTTCTTTAAGGATATATTATAAGAAGAAAATAAAATAAAGATTTAGAGATTTTAAAAATATAAAGGTCTATTAAAATTTTAAAAAATATTATATATTATGAACCAAGAACTTAATAAAGAAACCGCCAAAAAAATAATGGAGGTTAAGGGTGAGGTAAGGGGGGTGGTTTTTAAAACAGACGGAGAATACATTCTCAAAGAAAAAGGAGAAGAGGGTTTGAAGAAACTGGAAGAAGAATTGGAAAAATTAGGTTTTCCCATAAAATACAAAGAGGTTAAGAATTTAAATTTTTATCCAGTAGGACTGAGAGCCATTTCTCTTTTAACAATCAAAAAAGTTTTTAATTTTGATGATGAAAAGATTAAAGAAATGGGAATTTTCGCTACCAAGATATCGTTTATTGTTAAACTTTTTATGAGGTATTTCTTTTCTCTTAAAAGAATTGTTTTAAAAGAAGCCCCAAAGATGTGGAGAAAACACTGGACACAGGGAGAATTGATTCCGGTTGAACTGAATGAAAAGGAAAAGTACGCCATTATAAGAATAAAAGATTTTAATCTTTCTCCTACTTATTGCCATTATTTAAGGGGTTATTTTTCCGGGATTGTCCTAATGGTAGTAAAAACTTCTAAAATAATATGTGAAGAGACTAAATGCTTTTTTAGGGGAGATGAATATCATGAATATCTGGTTAAATGGGAATGAAAACCGAACCAAGAGCTTACAAAAGATCTTAAAAATTTTCTAATTTGATAGAATATAAGCATATCTTTTAAGATAACAATTATTACAAATATTCATAAAATAAAATGGTAAAAGACGAAGAAACCAGAAAAGCTTCTCTTTTGGCAGACGACTTAGTTTCTCTTGAGAATTATATCCACGATCTTTTTAATTTTTCTCCCCTACCGATTTGTTTTGTCAGTCCCATTGGAGTAATGTTAGAGGTTAATCCTTCTTTTGAAGCGCTTTCTAACCTTAAATCTTATGAGCTTATCGGAGAACCTATTGAGAAGTTGTTTGAAAAAAGCAAGATTCAAGAGATGACAAAAGAGACCTTGGAGAAAGGATTTGTCAAAGGAAGAGAAATAAGCTTTTCTTCGGGAAAAGAGAAAAAAATACCTGTTCAGGTTTTTACAAGAGTAAGAAAAGACGAAAAAGGAGATGTAGTCGGTTATTTCTTGGGTTTTTTTGATTTAAGCAAGATTAAGGAGGGAGAGGAGGAATTAAAAAAGAGTCAGATTGCCTTAATGAACATGCTGGAAGACACCGAAGAAGCATGGAAGAGTGCTGAGCAGGAAAAAAATAGAACCCAGGAGATAATTACCAGTTTTAGAGACGGACTTTTACTTTTTGATAAAGATGGCAAGCTATCTTTGATGAACCCCCAGGCTGAAAAGTTTTTTGGAATAGAAAAGGAAAAATTAATCGGAAAACCTGTTTCAGAATTTTTCCATCTGTCAGAATTAAGACCCCTGGCTTCTCTCTTGGGCAGAAGGATTGAACCCTTGTTCAGAAAGGAGTTAAAGGTTACAGAAGACTTTATCTTAGAGGTGTCTACCATTCTTTTAATAATAAAAGGAAAAAGTTCAGGATACCTGATTGTGTTGCACGATGTGAGCCGGGAAAAGATAATTGAGCGCATGAAGACTGAATTTGTTTCCATTGCAGCCCACCAGTTAAGGACGCCTATTTCAGCCATTAAATGGACCCTAAAAATGTTATTGGATGGAGATCTGGGAAAAATAACTCCAGAACAGAGAGAGTTTATTAAAAAAACCTTCTGGTCTAACGAAAGAATGATTAGGTTAATCAATGACCTCTTGAATGTGACAAGGATTGAGGAAGGAAGATATCTTTATAAGCCTGTTCCATATGATGTTACCAAATTGATTCAGACAGTGATAGACTCTTATAAAGGGGAAATTAAGAAAAGAAAGATTAATTTTAAATTCAAAAAACCAAAAGAGAAGATGCCGGAAGTGATGATGGATGTTGACAAGATGAGTTTAGCATTTCAAAACATCCTTGATAATGCTGTAAAATATACCCCTGAGAACAAAAATGTGACAGTCAGTCTGACTTATGATAAAAAGGAGATAGTGGTTTCAGTGGTAGATTCAGGCATAGGAATTGCCAAGAATCAGCAGGAAAGGGTATTTACAAAGTTTTTCCGGGGAGCAAATGTAATGAAAAAGGAAACCGAGGGTTCAGGATTAGGGCTTTTCATCTCAAAAAACATTATTGAGGCCCATGAAGGCAAAATCTGGTTTGAGTCAAAAGAAGGAAAAGGAACAGCCTTTTACTTTTCCCTTCCAATAAAGGCTAAAAATAAGATTGCCTAATTTTTCAAAAGGTTATAAGATATAATATATAATATAAATAATTTAAATTAATATGCCTAAAAAAATTTTATTAATAGAGGATGAAGATATCATGATTAATCTTCTCGAAAAAAAGCTGACCCAGGAAGGATATGATGTCACGGTTACTAAAAATGGAGAAGAGGGATTAAAATCAATGAGAGAGATAAAGCCCGACATTATCTTGTTGGACCTTGTTATGCCAAAGATGGGAGGTTTTGAAGTTATGGAAGAAATGAATAAAGATCCGGAATTAAAAAAGATTCCTATTATCATTATTTCTAATTCCGGACAACCAGTAGAATTGGGTAAGGCTAAAGAATTGGGGGCCAAGGATTGGTTGATCAAGACAGAGTTCGACCCTCAAGAGGTGCTTGATAAGGTAGCCAAGCAAATCGGTAAGTAGGGTTTAACCTTTTTTTAAATTAATATATTATTAATGTATGGCTACTAAAATACTAATAATTGAAGATGATAAATTCTTGAGAGAACTTATTACCAGAAAACTGACTGATGAGGGTTTTAATATAATTGAAGCAGTGGATGGAGAAGACGGATTAAAAAAAATAAAAGAAAGTAAGCCGGACCTGGTTTTGCTTGACCTTATACTGCCCAGCATTGACGGTTTCGAAGTTTTATCAAAGATAAAGGCAGATGCAAGTATAGCTTCAATTCCCATAATTATTCTGTCCAACCTTGGACAGAAAGAAGAGGTGGAAAAAGGTTTGAAGATGGGAGCGGTTGATTATTTAATTAAAGCTCACTTTACCCCGGGAGAGATTATTGAAAAGATAAAGAATGTCCTGAAATAGATTTATGCCAGAGTTGCCAGAGGTAGAAACAACTGTTTTAGATTTGAAAACAAAGGTCCTTAAGAGGACCTTTATTGATGTCTGGACAGATGATAGCAAGATAATAAAAAAGCCAGAGAGCTTTGAAAAGTTTAAGAAAGAATTAAAAAGAAAAAAGATTAAGAATATCAGAAGAAGGGGAAAAAACATTCTCATTGACCTGTCTGATGATAAGACCCTTTTGATTCACCAAAAAATGACAGGTCACTTATTGCTGGGGAAATGGAAACTTGAAAAAGGACAATGGGTTTCTGAGATTCCCGGCTCCCTGCGTGATGACCCCAAAAACAGGTTTTTACACGTAATCTTCTTTTTTGATAATGGTGAACAATTGGCTTTGTCAGACTTGAGAAAGTTTGCCAAAATCGAACTTTGGGATAAAAATGAATTAGAGACATCCAAGATATTTAAGGGTTTGGGTCCTGAACCCCTGGAAAAAGAATTCACCTTCGGCAGATTTAAAGATATCTTGAAGAAAAAAGGAAGAATCAAACAGGCTTTGCTGGATCAAAAAAATATTGCTGGAATTGGAAATATTTATTCAAGTGAGATTCTTTGGGAGGCAAGAGTGAACCCATTTAAAGACGTTAAAGAATTAAAGGAAAGAGAGTTGGGGAAAATTTATAGGGCCATTAGAAAGGTTTTAAAAAAAGGGATTAAGTTAAAGGGGGACAGCTTTTCTGATTTCAGAAGGCTCGACGGTACAAAAGGTGATTTTAATGAATGGGCAAGGGTTTATAAAAGAGAGGGAGGAAAGTGCTTGAGATGCAAGACTGCAATTAAAAGAAAGAAACTTGGAGGGAGATCAAGTTATTTTTGTCCCAGATGTCAACCCATGCCAAGATTGAAAACTTAACAAATTAACAGGTCAATACTTATTATGATAATTTTTCTCTACGGTCCAGATACTTATAGGTCTCGTCAGAAATTAAGCGAGATAATTAAGGGTTATCAAAAAATTCATAAAAGCGGATTAAACTTGAAATATCTTGACGGTAATAGATTGATTTTTTCAGATTTTTACGACGAGACAAAACAGATTTCCATATTCAAGGAAAAAAAACTGATAATCTTAACCAATGTTTTCTCCAATACTGAATTTAAAAAGAAATTTTTGGAAAAAGCAAAGGTTTTTGTTAATTCAGAGAACATATTGGTGTTTTATGAAGAGAATGAAATCCCTAAAAAGGACTCTTTACTTGTTTTTTTAAAAAAGCAGGCTAAATCTCAAAGATTCGAGCTTTTAAAAGGTGAGAGTCTTAAGAAATGGACAAGGATGGAATTTAAAAACCTGGGTGCCAAGATTGATAACCAGGCATTGGATAAGATTGTTGCTTTTGTTGATAATAATCTCTGGCAGATGGTAAATGAGATTAGTAAACTGGTTAGTTTTAAAGACGGTCAGGAAATCAGGGAAAAAGACATTGAACTGTTGGTGAGACCAAAGATTGAACCCAATATCTTTAAAACAATTGATGCCATAGCCTCAAAAGACAAAAAAAGAGCCTTGAGTTTATTAAAATCCCATTTGGAAAAAGGAGACAGTCCTTTTTATTTGTTTTCAATGATTAATTTTCAGTTCCGAAACCTTCTGGTTATAAAAGACCTTATTGAAAGAAATCTTTCTCCTTTTGGTTCAACCAAATTACATCCTTTTGTTGTTAAAAAAAGTTGTGCTCTTTCAAGAAAGTTTGAAATCTTAGAATTAAAAAAAATCTACCAAAAGATTTTTAGGGTAGACCTTAATGTTAAGACAGGCAGGATAGGGCCGGAAGCAGCCCTGGATCTTTTAATTACCGAGGCCTGAGTATTGATTTTGTTATTCTTGATTTTTTTCTTCCAGCCGTGTTTTTTTTGATTAATCCAGCTTTGGCCGCTTTGTCTAATGTTTTGTATACCTTGGGTAATAATTTTTTTACCTCTTCTATTTTATTTTGAGAAACCAAATCTTTAACCTTTTTTAAAAGGTTTTTCATTTCTTTTTTCCTTCTGGTATTCCTTATTTTCCTTGTTTTGCTTTGCCTGAGGGCTTTTTTAGCTGATGTGGTAATAGGCATATTGTTTTAATAAATGTATCTTAAATTATTTTAGTTTATTTATCAAGTCCCTGATTTCAGCTGCTCTTTCAAAATCCAGGTTCTTGGCAGCCTTTTTCATCTCTTTTTCCAAGAGTTTTTTGTCTTTAATCATCCAAAATTCAGTTGAAATCTCTTTCTTTTTAGAGACAAAAGGCCAGCTCCTTATCTTTTTTACAATCTGTTTTGGAACAATATTATGGGCTTTATTATACTCTGTTTGGATTTCTCTTCTCCTTTTTATTTCTTTTATTGCCCCTTCCATTGATTTTGTAATTTTATCTGCGTATAAGATTATGTGACCTTCAGTGTGTCTGGACGCTCTTCCCATGGTCTGAATTAAGGTTGTTTCTGACCTTAAAAAGCCTTCTTTGTCAGCATCTAAAATAGCTACCAGGGAGACCTCAGGAAGGTCCAGACCCTCTCTCAAAAGGTTTATTCCGACCAGCACGTCATATTTTCCCAGTCTTAAATCTTTAAGGATCTGGGGTCTTTTCAGGGTTTTTATTTCTGAGTGAAGCCACTGGCAGGATATTCCTTTTTCAATCAAATAATCAGACAGGGCCTCACTCAATCTCTTTGTTAAAGTGATAGCTAAGACCCGTTGTTTTTTGTTAATCCTTTTTTTAATTTCTGAAACCAGATTGTTCACCTGGTTTTTTGTTGGTTGAACCTTAATTGATGGCTCCAATAATCCAGTTGGCCTGATTAGCTGTTCTACAATGTATTTTTTACCATTTTTCTCTTGATTCTGATAAATGGTTTTTCTCTTTTCCTCCTTTCCCGGAGTAGCAGACACATAGACTACCTGGTTTATTCTTTTTTCAAACTCCTCAAAGATTAGGGGACGGTTGTCAATAGCTGACGGGAGACGGAAACCATGTTCAATTAGGGTGTTTTTTCTCGCCCTGTCTTGGGTTGCCATGGCATGGAGTTGGGGTAGGGTCTGGTGAGATTCATCAATAAAAACAAGAAAATCTTTTGGGAAGTAGTCTATTAAACTAAACGGCGGTTTACCTGGTTTTCTGAATTCCAGATGCCTTGAATAATTTTCAATTCCATGACAGAACCCTGTTTCTTTTAACATTTCCAAATCATAGTTTGTTCTTTGTTTTAACCTTTGGGTCTCTAGTAATTTTTTTTGGTTTTTTAATTTTTTTAATTGTTCTTGGAGCTCAAGCTGTATATTCCCCATGGCAATATTCAAGCTTTCTTGAGGAGTGACCCAGAAATAAGCAGGAAATAGTCTGTAGTCGTGGGTTATTAGTTTATACTGAGGATTAAAATCAGCTTCTCCAATTAAAAGTTTTTCAATCCTGTCTGAAAGGAATTCTATCCTTAAAATTTGTTTGCCGGTGATTAAATAAACATCAATCACGTTTCCCCTTACCCTGAAGCTTCCTGGCTTGAAATCAATATCATTTCTTTGATACTGTAAAGAAGTTAAATGGGATATCAATTTGTTTCTTTTTATTTTCTGGCCCTGCTTGATTTGAAGAGAAACTTTTTGATAAATTTCTGGTGAACCTATATTATAAATACAGGAGACAGAAGCTATGATAATGACGTCTTTTCTCACCATTAAATCCTGGACAGCTGCATGTCTTAGTCTATCAATCTCCTTGTTTATCTTGGCGTCTTTTTGGATATAGGTATCGGTCTGAGGTATGTAAGCTTCTGGTTGATAATAATCATAGTAAGAAACAAAGTAATGAACAGCGTTTTTAGGGAAGAATTCTTTAAATTCCTGAAATAGTTGAGCACATAATGTCTTATTTGGGCTGATAATAAGAGTGGGTCTCTGAATCCTTTCTATTACCCAGCCCATGGTAGCTGTTTTTCCAGACCCTGTTACTCCTAATAAAATCTGGTGTTTCACTCCTTTTTTTAAATTTTTACTCAAAGATTCAATTGCCTTGGGTTGATCGCCAGTAGGTTTAAATTTTGTTATTGATTTAAACATATAATCTGGTTTATGTTTAACTTAAACACCCTCTTTTTTCAAGGTTAAATTAAAATGAAATTAATAATGGAGATGTTAAATAGATTTAAAAAATTAATAAAGAAAATCCTTCCTTGTTTTTTGATAAGCTGGTACCATTTTTTCTTGGCTTTTTTTGGGGCTTTTATCTATCGATTTCCATCAAAAAAAATGAAGATAATTGGAGTAACAGGAACCAATGGAAAGACAACAGTGGTTAAAATGATTTCTAAGATTCTGGAACAAGGAGGGTATAAGATTGCCTCTTTTTCTTCAATAGAATTAAAGATTGGCAAAAAAGAAGAAGAAAATGTCTTGAGAATGACAATGCCCGGTCGCTTTAAATTACAGAGATTTCTAAGACAGGCTTTGAATAAAGGTTGTCAATATGTAGTCTTGGAGGTGAGTTCAGAAGGGATAAAACAGCACAGACACAGGTTTATTGATTTTAATATGGCTGTATTTACTAATTTGACCCCAGAACATATTGAAGCCCATGGTTCTTTTGAAAAATATCGTCAGGCCAAAGGAAAGCTTTTTCAAGCTGTCAAAGATATCCATGTTCTAAATCTGGACGATAAAAATATAGACTATTTTTTGAATTTCAGGGCTGGTAAAAAATATGGTTATAGTTTATCAGCTAAGTTGCAACAAGCAGGAGCTGATGATAAAGCCTTGAGCCATAAAATAATAGTTTCTGATTATAAAACAGATACAAGAGGTATCACTTTTAAGATTGGTGATATCGTGTTTGATATTAAACTCCTTGGTGATTTTAATATCTACAATGCCTTAGCAGCAATTTGTGTTGGATTATCCCAGGATATTGACCTTGAAACCTGTAAGAATGCTTTAGAGAAAATTAAGGGAATGCCAGGCAGGATGGAAATGGTAATTTCAGAACCTTTCAAAGTAATTGTTGATTACGCCTTTACTCCCAATGCCTTAGAAAAGGTTTATCAGACAATTAAAAACAATTTTAATCCTAAAAAATTGATATGTGTTTTAGGTGCTTCAGGCGGAGGAAGGGATAAATGGAAGAGGCCTATTTTAGGAGAATTGGCAGCAAAATATTGCAGTGATATTATTGTCACCAATGAAGATCCCCATGACGAAGACCCAATGGATATTATAAATCAGGTGGCAGGAGGAGCAGGTTCAAGGGCAAAAAAAATATTAGACAGGAGAGAGGCGATTAGAAACTCTTTAAGGAGTGCCAGAACAAGAGATGTGGTAGTGATTACAGGTAAAGGATGTGAACCCTGTATATATATATCAAAATACAAGAAGATGCCCTGGGATGACAGGGAGGTGGTTAGGGAGGAATTTGAGAAATTAGATTAACCAGGTTAAATTATGGAAAAATATCAAATCCTTGAACATACAGCTGATGTTAAGGTTAAAGCTTTTGGAAAAGATAAAAAAGAGCTTTTTTTGAATATGTTAAAGGGGATGGCAAGCATTCTTCAACCTGAAGTTAAAAGTAAACAAAGAAGGGTTAGGAAAATAAAAATAAAATCAATTGGATTGGAAACTCTCCTGGTTGACTTTTTAAGTGAGGCTTTATATTTAACTCAAGTCAATAAGGAAATCTACAATAATGTAAAATTTAAAAGCTTTACTGATACTGAAATTGAAGGAGAACTAATTGGTCAAAGAATAGAAAGATTCAAAGAAGATATTAAAGGAGTGACTTATCATGAGATAGATATTCATCAGAAAAGAGATGGAATCTGGGAGGTGACCGTGATATTTGATATTTGAGATTTCTTTTCTAAGCGTAAATTCAAAAGAGTGTGTCTTGCGGCACCTCTTTAATTTTTCTTAAATTTAAGATAAAATACATAGATATGGTATCAAAACAAGACTTCAAAAAAATATCAGATTGGCTTTGGGAAGTCCCGAAAAGCTTTCGTTCTGACATGAGGGTCCCGGCTAGAATTTATGCTTCGGAAAAAATATTGGACCACATTGAAAACCATGCCCTAAAACAGTTAGTTAATATAACTACCCTGCCTGGGATTGTGAAATATGCCGTAGGTATGCCTGATTTGCACTCGGGTTATGGGCCACCCATTGGTGGTGTGGGTGCAATGAAAATTCCTGAAGGAATTATTTCCCCAGGTTTTGTTGGCTACGACGAAAACTGTGGCATCAGATTGTTAAAATCAAATCATACTGAAAAAGAGATAAAATCTCGGTTAGAAAATTTAGCTACTGAAATCCAAAAAGAAATTCCTTCAGGATTGGGAAAGGGGAGGCAAATAAAGCTTTCAATCAATCAAATCAATAAAATTTTAGAGGGGGGAGTACCTGAATTAGTAAGGCAGGGCTATG
>DAOUYT010000011.1 GCA_030665965.1 bacterium | reverse complement strand
TGGAAATTTCTTTGGTGGCTGAAACACAGCGTTACTCCTGCACTTTTTAACACACAATCCACATTTTTTGCATTTTTGTTTAATTAATCTGGGATATTCAGTATAGATGTTTTTTCTGGCTTTTTTTAACTTTTGTCCCAGCAACAAATAATCATTAGGGCATTCTACATCACAATCACAAAGAACAACTCTTTTTTTTTCTTTTATTAGTCTATTTACCATTAAAACAGAAAATGTTGATTTTCCAGTACCCCCCTTTCCTCCTGTTATGGCGATTTTTTTCATTTCATTCATATTTTAATAAAAAGGACTTTTTTCTTCCAAAGGTGAGAGATTGCCTTTTTGGAATTCTTTAATGTTTTCTTTAATATTTTTATTAATAGCTTTATATAGTTCAATTCCATATTCCCTGAATTTATCAAAAGCTTTTGGACCCAAACTAAATACTATAACAACATTTACTCCTAAGCGATTTAAAAAATCTGGCGGCGGCTCTTGTTTACCTGTAACCTCAGGGTTTGAATAAATCTTAAATTCCTTTGTTTGGGTATTATAAATTAAATAATTTTGAACACGACCAAAATGAAAACTTATTTCTGCTTCTAATTTTTCTCCGTTTGTAGGAAAAGCAATTTGCATATTAATATTTTTAATTACTCTTTTTCTTTTGTCGGCTTTTCCAACTTAACCAATTGGTTCTCTGAAAAATCTTTTATTATTTGTCTTATTGTGCCCTGTTCTGCTTTATAAACCTCTATTAAATTATCCCTTAATATGTGAAAGGATATAGGACCTATCTCTCTGGCTATTAACACATCTGGGCTTTGTTCCAATAAATATTTAGTTACAGCTAACCCTGCCCTTATTTTTCTTTCTTTAAAAAGATTCTCTTTAAATTCAAACGATTCAATCTTATCTTTTTTGACTTTTAAAATAACGAAGAATTCTGCCCTGGCAAAACGCTTATCAATCTGAGAATCAAGGTTATTCTTTTCCTTTATGGGTATAATAATTTTTTGTTCAAAAGGACTGAATGGTTCCACATGAATAGCAAAAGAATCTATTTGAGGAACTATAGCCTTTACTTCTTTTTCTGTTCTATCTACAATTTCATGAACTCTTCTGACCTCTATAAATTTTTTAACCTTAATGTTTACTTCTCCAAAAATAAAAGGGCCTGACTTTCTTAGCTTAAGACCCGAAAAATCCTTAACATCTGGTACAGATTTCAAAACATCTTTTACCTTATTTTCTATTTTTTCACTCGGACTAACATCCATTAGGGCATAGATTGAGTCCCTTCCAGATTCAATCCCCACCTTAAAAATAAGCAAGGAAAACAAAATACCTACAATGCCCTCTACTTTTAAAATACCAAAATAAGAGGAAAGGATTCCAATTACGACTAATGAAGAAGAAATAATATGTAGCTTTGATTCTTTTCCATCAATAATCAAGCTCTGCGAGTTTATTTTTTCCCCGATTCTTACCTCATAGTTACCCAAGAGAAAAATAACAATTGCATCTAAAACCGCAACAACTACAGCTACTAAAGGAATCTTTAAGTTATAAGAGATGAATATTCTTTTATAACTTTCTTGAGCAATCTCATAGCCAGCAAAAATAATTAAAATAGAAACAATCAAAGAAACAATATTTTCTACTTTATAAAAGCCATAAGGAAATTTTTTGGTGGGCTCCCTTTGAGATATTTTAAAACCAACCCACACAAAAAGAATAGCAAGGGCATCTCCAATACTATGAAAAGCATCAGATAAAAGAGCGATGCTTCCAGAAATATATCCAACCAAGGCTTTTAGAAAAGCTAATAAAAAAACAATTATACTGACTTTTTTTGCTGTAGCTTCCCCTATTTTTAAAATCTCTTTTTTTTGCATATTTTAAATTATCTTCCTCTATTTCTGTATCTACGTCTTTTAGGGCCTGGTCCAAAACCCTTTCCAAATCCTCTCTGTCCAAAGCGTCCTGGACCTGAAGGAAGCTTAACCTGGGTTAATTTGTCTCTTTTCCACATTAAAAAAACCTCCTTTACCGTAAGGTCAAAGGGTGCTGAAAAAACTTTAATTCCTGCTGTTCCCAAAACACCAAATGCATTGGGGCCAATATTGCCCGTTATTAAAACTTCAATTTCTTTAGAAACAATCTGTTGGGCAGCTGCAATACCCGCTCCCCTCATAGTTTCCACTCCCTGGTTAGATAAAATATCTTTTAAATTTCCTTGTTTATCTAAAATTAAGAAATATGGTGCCCTACCAAATCGAGGGCTAATTGAAGAACTTAAGGTTTTACCCAAAGAAACAATACAGATTTTCATAACTATTTTTTGATAACATTATTTATTATACTATTATACCTGAATTTGTTATTTTTATTTACTATAATATTTTTTGAAATAAAAACTTACATTCTGACTTCTATGTTATGAGTATATACCCGTAACTATATCGTGTCAAGTATTAATTATCCACAAAATAAAGCCCCGAGAAAAGCTCTCGGGCTAAAATATTCCAGGGGACGGACAATATTAGAAATAATCCAAAATGTTCCTGTTTCAAGCTTGAAGTCTGTGCAACTATATAAAAACATTGGTCTTAGAGGCTATGAAATAAAAAAAGTGGTTAAAGTTATAATTAAAACCACTTAAAAATAGAAAAAGAAAAGTTCAATCAGAAGGAGTTTCCAAGGCTTTCTTTATTTTCTTAACTCCTTTTTTTACTTCTTCTTCTTCTTCTTCTTCTTTCTCCTTTTCTTCTTTTTCCTCAGTATCTTTAAAGAGCGTCATATTATCTTACTATATTATTTAAAGAGTTTGTCAACTAAAAAACCCGAGATAATATCTCGAGTTCACAACTCCCCACATAAGACTCAAACCCCTAAATCCTCATTAAATAAAAATAATATAACAAGTTTAAACAGCTTTATTTTGCATCTGGATTCTTTTTTTGAATTCCTCCCAATTAACATTTCCTTCTCCCGTCATCTGACAAACCTGGGCATACTGACAATAACGACATTGCCAGTTTTCCGACCAATCAGCAAGTCTGGCAGGAATAATGTTTGAATCAATTTTCCTTTTAAGTTCAGTTAAGCCCTTTAAAAGCCTCTGGGCTCGAGCAGCATCATAATCAAATAAAAACTCTTTTAACTTCTGGTTGTCTTTGTTCACATAAAGCAAGATTCCCTTTGAGATTTTAAAAAAATGCAAATAGAGTTGGAGTTGATCAACGTTTTCCTCTTTGGGTATAACCATATTCTTAAATATCATGCTGTTCATGCTTTTAATATCAACTACATATAATTGCTTACCGTCACTGATAATGGCATCAGCCCTCCCCCCGATTAATTCCTTGGGAGGAATATTCACTTCAGAAGCAACCACATGAATTTGTTTCAAACTCAATAAGGGTTTCATAATGAGTTGATGAATATGGTTACCGTGATCAAATAATCTCAAGATTCTAGCTTCCATTTCCGCCTTGGGAACTTTCTTGAATTTATAAAATATTGCCCTGGGACACTTTCCAGCATCTGTAATATAAAAATGAGTTCTTTGTCTATCTCTTTGGCGGTCTAAATAAAATTGATTAATGAGTTCTTTAAGCATGTCTTTATATACAATCATTATAATAAATTTATAATTAGTTGTCGAGAGAATATAGTAATATGTATATATATTACCTGTTTGACAAATTGAAATTTATTGTGTATAATAACAGTAATAAAATATGTTTTAAGAGTTGATTGAATGAATTTTAAAAAATTACATATTGAAACTCAGAAAATTGTCATAAAAGGAAAGGGAAATTTTACGGATCTAAATAAAATATTAACTGAAATACAAGATTCTACGAGTTTAAGTGAAGAAACGAAAAAAGGAATAATCATGGAACTAATCATCTTAGTTCCACGAAGAGAAATAAGAGAATCTGAGATTATAAAAAAAATCTTAGATACTTTGAAACTAGTGGATTACAAAGATATCCAGAAACTAGAAGAAATGATAGATACTCTAAACAAAGAAGGTTTATAATTACCTTTTTGTACTTCTAAAAATTTGCATTTCAAAAACTAAATAAATTTTTTTTCCTCTTTTTTAATTTATAAAAAGAGTTTTTTATTTTAGCTTTTGTTTTAAATTAAAGCTCAGTATTCCTTTCCTCTCATTTCCAATAAAAAAGCAGTCTATATAAGACTGCCAATAAATTCTCAATAAACACTTTTTATCTCTTCTTCCACTGAGGGGCTCTTCTTGCGCGCTTCAAACCTGGCTTCTTCCTTTCTCTCATTCTGGAATCTCTCCTTAAAAAACCAGCTTTTTTTAATCTTTTCCTGAAATCAGGATTAAAAAGAATAAGGACTCTGGCTATTCCATGACGAACCGCTTCAGCCTGACTGGACAACCCTCCCCCTCTTACAACAACAGAAACCTTAAACTTATCAAGGCACTTCATTGTTTCCAAAGAAGCTAAAGCTTTTTTTTGAAGCTCAAGAGTAGGAAAATACTTCTCCAGCGGTTTTTGATTTACCAAAAATTCCTTGCTTCCTTTGGTCCAAATCCTTACCCTGGCTACAGCTGTCTTTCTCCTGCCTTCACCCTCGTAATACTTATCAGGCTTAACAACAGGTTTTTCCTTCTTTTCTACCTTCTTTTTCACTTTCTCTGCTTTTTTCTTTGCTTTCTTTTTAACCGCTTTAACCTTTTTCTTGGGTTTTGTCTTGGTTTTTTTCTTAGTTTTGGTTTTTGGCATAAGTATTAAAATACAAAAATTTTAAAAATTTAATCAGATTTTTCAAATTTTAATCTCTTTATCTGTCTTTCCCTTAATTTATTCTTTGGCATCATTCCGTAAACTGCTCTTTTTAAAACCTCACCAGGATTTTCTTTAAAGAGTCTCTTTAAAGGAATTTCCTTCAATCCTCCCATATATCCTGAATATCTGTAATATTTTTTCTGTTCCATTTTTTTCCCCGTAATCTTTATTTCCTTTATATTTTTAATAATTATAAAATCCCCTGTATCCTTGTATGGCACAAAATCAGGTCTTTGTTTGCCCCGCAAAAGAACAGCAATATGGCTGGCTAATCGGCCCAAAACCTTATTCTTTGCGTCAATAATGTGGGTTTTGCGTTCCATATTATTTTACTAGTTCTATTATTGCCATTCTTGCTCCATCACTCCTTCTTGGTCCCATCTTTATGATTCTCGTATATCCTCCCTTCCTGTCTTTATATCTTGGAGCAATTTCATCAATCATTTTTTTAACCACCTCTGGAGAAAACCTTCTGGCTAATAATCTCCTTGAACTGAGATTGCCTATCTTGGCTTTGGTAATCTGTTTTTCAGCAAAACCTGAAACCTCTTTGGCTTTAGCTTCAGTGGTTTTAATCTTTTCTCTTAGAAACAATTCTCTTGCCAAAGAATTCAAAAGCGCTCTTCTCTGATTGCTTTTTCTACTTAGTTTTCTTCCTTTTTTTCTTTTTTTCATGTTTTTTACTTTTTCTTGGCTTTTCTTTTTCTTTCTTAACCAAGGGTTTTTCTTTTTCCTTAAAGGTTTCAAAAAACAAATCAAAATGTTTGAATAAAATTTCTGAAGACCGGGAAAATGCCTGTTGAGGGGAAACGGTACCATCTGTCTCAATCTCCAAAAACAACTTGTCAAAGTCTGTTCTCTTACCCACCCTCATATTCTCTACCCTAAAAGCTACTCTTTTTACTGGAGTGAAGATAGCGTCCAGGAGAACCACTCCCACTTCTAATTTCTCTTTTTTCCTGGCTTCTTTTGATACATACCCTATTCCTTTTGAAACCTGGATTTCTATTTCCAATCCTGCTTTTTTATCAGTCAAGGTAGCTATATGGGCTTCTTTATTAATCAACTCTAATTGGCTTGGCAGTTTAAAATCTGAACCCCTTACCTTTTTTTCACCCTTTACCTTTAATAAGGCTTTTTGGGGTTCTTTGGTAAAAATCTTGAATCGTAACTGCTTTAAATTGAGCATGATATTGATTACATCTTCCAACACCCCGGGGATGACGGAAAACTCATGAGAAACATTCTTTATCTTCACCTGGGTCACGGCAGCTCCCTCTAAAGAAGAAATTAAAACCCTTCTTAAAGAATTCCCTATTGTAATTCCATAACCAGGATAAAGAGCTTCTATTTCAAACACAGCTTTGTTTTTTTCTTTTTGAATAACTTTTGACTTAAGGGGTAGTGAAATCATATTATTTAATGTTTGGGTTTACTATCCAAGGGTTAGTAAAAATAACTAAACCCCAAACAATATACCCCAAACAGATTAAGGCTATCTTGAATAAAACTCAAAGATAGCTGGTATCTCCACAGGTGGTGATACCTCTTCTAAGGTAGGAAATTTTATTACCTTCCCTTCTAATTTCTCGGTGTTTAATTCAAGCCAGGCAGGAGGTTTGTTCTTTTTTATTAAAATCCTAATATCTTTAACAATCTTTTTCTTGCTTTTTTGAGGCCTCAAAGAAACAACATCTCCTTTCTTTAAGTGGCGGGAAGGAAAATTTGTCTCTTTTCCATTAACCAGAAAGTAACCGTGGGACACCAGCTGTCTTGCCTTGACCCTGGAAAGAGTAAAACCAAATCTAAAGATTATATTATCAAAACGGGATTCCAGCACCTGAATAAGAGAAAGTGAAGGATCTTTTATTTTACCTTTCTTTCTCAGTATTTTCTTTACATAGTTCTTAAACTGCTTTTCCTCTAAATTGTACCAATTTCTTAATTTTTGTTTTTCCCTTAACTCCTTTGCATATTCAGAAGGACGACCTTTCCTTCTCTTTTTTGCCCTTTGACCAGGGGGATAGGGCCTCTTGACCATGGCACATTTGGGTGAAACACAACGTTCACCTTTTAAAAAAAGCTTTTCCCCTACTCTCCGACAAATTTTACATTTTGATCCTTTCATTGTGTTTTATACCCTTCTGGGCTTTTTAGGTCTGCAACCATTGTGAGGAATAGGCGTTACATCTTTAACAGACACTATATCCAGATCCCGGGCTGCCAAGCTCTTTATGGCTGAATTCCTGCCAGAACCTATTCCTTTAATAAAAACCTTAATCTTCTTAACCTTTAGCTTATAAGCTGCCTGAGCCATGGCTTCAGCCACCCTGGAAGCAGCAAAGGGAGTGCCTTTCTTGGTACCTTTGAAACCAATCCTGCCAGCTGAAGTCCAGTATAAAACATTTCCCTGATTATCGGTTAAGGTTAGAATAGTATTGTTGTATGAAGAATAAATATAAATCCTCCCCTCTTTTACTTTCTGAGGAGCTCTCAATTTAATTTCTTTCTTTACTGCTGCCTCTACCCTTTCTCTTTCCTTTAGCAACTCTTCTTTGGTTTTGGTAATAATACGTTTTTTACCCATTTTTTTAAAACCTTAAATAAAATATTATTTAGAAGTAGGAGCTGGCTTTCTTCCAGACCCCACTGTTTTCCTTACGTTCCCCCTTACTGTCCTGGTATTTGTCTTGGTTCTTTGACCCCTTACTGGTAATCTTTTAATATGACGAAGTCCTCTCCAGGTCCCGATATCCTTCAGTCTTTTAATAGCCATCATTACTTTTCTCTTTGCCTCCCCTTCTACTTTATAATTCTTTTCAATTATCTCTTTTAAACGGTTTATCTCATCAGGTTTAATATCCTTTGCTTTAGTTGAAGGATTTATTCCAGTCTCAAGAAGGATTTTACTACTCAAAGAAAGACCTATTCCATAAATATAGGTCAAAGCTATCTTTATTTTTTTTTCTTCGGGTATATTAACCCCTGCAATCCTTGGCATATTACTAGAACCTATGATTTAGAAATTGGGGTGTTATTATAACCCCAAAACTAAATAGTAGCTCCTGACTTATCCTTGTCTTTGTTTGTGTTTTGGATTCTTTTTGCAAACAACATAAACCCGTCCTTTTCTCCGAACAATTTTACAGTGTCTACAAATTTTTTTAACAGATGACCTTACTTTCATATAAAGCAACTGAATATCTAGGAATCAAAAAACTACAACGAACAACCTAGATACTAGGTTTAACATTTCAATGGTAATGTTATTAGCGGTTACGATAAACTATTCTTCCCCTTTTATCATCATAGGGACTCATTTCTACCGTTACCTTGTCTCCGGGTAAAATCCTGATTCTATAAATTCTTAACTTCCCGGCAAGATGACATAAGGCTTCCTTTCCATCTTCCAATTGTATACGGAAATTACCAGCTGGTAGAGCCTCTAAAACTACTCCTGATTTTCTAATTTTATCTTTTTTCACTAATAATGAGTTAATGTATCAAAGATTTAGGATTTAGTCAATCCTTTAACAGCTTAAGGAATAATGCTAAATCTCTCTTAAAACATCAATAATAGGATACTTAATTTCAATCTTATCCAAATCTTTAGGAATGCTTTTTACCCAAAAAGGCCAAAACTTAATCTCTGTACTGATAAATTCTGGTTGATTTTCCAGAAAAATCTTTGTTTCAGACAAAGTTTTTCCCATCAAACCCCTTTTCAGAGCCTGCAAATCGGTTTTAGGATAGATTTTACAAGAAAGCTTCAAAGAAAGGTTAACCTTTCCAGATTCCCAATCAACAAGCTGAGGAGTATAATCTATTTTTAAACTTTCTGTATAAAGCAATTTCTGTTCAGGGAGTCTAGAAACAATAAAGTCTCTGGTAAATCTTTCAATCTCCTGTTTCTTGAAAATAAGGGCAATGGCTTTTGTCTTTACCTTAAAAGTAAATCCGCTCATTTCATCACCAGCCTTTGCCAAAGATATTTTCTCTGTGATTTCTGTCTTAGAAATATCAGTTAAAAAAATAAATTCATCTCCCACCTTTTCTCTCAAACTCCTGACAGATTTTGCCTTTGCCTCCTCTGTTAAAATTTCCTCAGCTTCTGTTAAATCTTCTGCCGTAACCTGAGGTGATTCTCCTCCTCCTTTCATGGACTCAAGAGACTCCCCGTAAAACTTGGTGTATCTTGGCGTGCCCCTGTAAACAAAGATGGAAAAATGAGAAGGACCAATGTTATAATCTTCACCAAATTCAGCAGCTATCACCGGAACATCAATATATCTGGGAATAATCTTTCCGTCTTTAATCTCAGCTCCTGGCACATATATCCTGTCTTTTGACTTAAATAACTTTCCTTCAGCCGACACAAACCTGGTTCCTTTCAACCATATTTCAGACTTTGTGGTATAAGCATTATAAAGCCTGATAACACCTTCTGCCTTTTTTAAGGTCTTGCCAGAAGAGGAAAAGATTCTAGAAACGCTTTCTTCAACCTCAAAAACCTGTCCTGGAATAACCTTATTTTTAAAGTCAAGGTATTGAATTGACGTGTCTATGGATAATTCTGTTTCCAAAACAGTGGTTTCAGTATCTGGCCAGATCTTAATCTCAGCTCTTGATA
The DNA here is from genome assembly GCA_030665965.1 of bacterium. Taxonomy (GTDB): domain Bacteria; phylum Patescibacteriota; class Minisyncoccia; order Minisyncoccales; family JANBVM01; genus DAOUYT01. The sequence goes on along the minus strand of DAOUYT010000011.1, from coordinate 5,709 downwards.
TCTTAAAGCCAAACATGACAGTCAATATGAGCAATAAAAGGATTAAAAACCATAACCCTTTTTTATTGCTTTTTGTAGGAAGCTCTTTATCCCTTACCAGTGGCTCTTTTATTTCACAAGAAGGGACAGAAGGCTCCTTGGGTAAAATATCCAATATTTTCTTTCTCATACCTGAATTATATCAAAAAATCCTTTATTTTAAAACAAAGGATTCATAATAAAAAAGAATCTATTTAACCACTGCCCGGATTCTTCTTACTCCTGCCCCAACTGACTCTTCTTTAATAATCTTAAAATGACCTAATTCACTGGTACGACTGACATGGGGACCTGCACAAATCTCTTTTGAGAAAACCTTTCCTGAGGCATCCACAATAGAATAAATAGTAACCTTATCAGGATATTTGTCTTTAAAAAAAGCCAAAGCTCCTGATTTTATTGCTTCTTGATAACCCATCTCTTGTTTTTTAACCTCTAAATCTTCTTCTATATTTTTATTTACCAGGCCCTCAATCTTCTCCAGTTCTTCAGCTGTCAGTTTCTGTAAATGGGAAAAATCAAATCTCAAACGTTTAGGAGTGACATCAGAACCCATTTGTTTAACATTAGAACCTAAAACCTCTCTTAAAGATTGGTGGAGTAAATGGGTAGCTGTATGAAGCCTGGTGACAGCTAACGTAGCATCCTTTCCGATTCCACCAAATTTCTTTTCAGCCCCGGCCCTTGAAACCTCCTGGTGTTTTTTAAATGCTTGTTTAAAACCTTGTTTATCAACCTTTACTCCTTTTTCCTTTGCCAATTCCTCTGTCAATTCCAAAGGAAATCCATAGGTGTCATAAAGATGAAAAGCATCAATACCTGAGATTTTTCCTTTTATTAAGACCTTCTCAAACTGCTTTAAACCTTTTTCCAGGGTTTTCTCAAACTTTTCCTGTTCTCTCTGGATAATAGTTAAAACATCTGTTTCTTTGGATTTTACTTCAGGATAAATATCTCTGTAAATTTCCACCACTTTTTTGGCTAAAGAGATTAAAAAATCTGGAGGTAAATTGAGCAACTTTCCAAACCTCATTATTCTTCTCAAAAGCCGTCTCAAGATATATCCTTGTTCCACGTTAGAGGGAAAAACTCCTTCAGAGGCTAAAAAAACTGCCCCCCTGATATGATCAGCTAAAATCCTGAAAATCCTTTTCTCTTTATCATAATTTCTTAAAGAAAGTCTTTCCAATTCCTGGAGGATTGGAAAAAAAAGATCTGTCTCATAAGCTGAGGGTTTGTTTTGTAAGACAGACGCCAATCTTTCAAGACCTGCTCCTGTGTCTACATTTTTTTGGGAAAGAAGTTGATATTCCCCATTTTCTTTTTTAACATATTCCATAAAGACCAAATTCCACAGCTCTATAAAACGGCTGCAATCATTACAGTTGGGTCCGCAGTCAGGAGACTTACAACCAAATATCTCTCCCCTGTCATAAAATATTTCTGAACAAGGACCGCAGGGACCTGTGTTTCCAACCGGACCCCAAAAATTATCCTTTATCCCGAATTCCCTTATTCTTTCTTTTGGAATTCCATTTTCCTGCCAAATCCTCTGAGAGTCTTTGTCTTTAAGTATACCTTTTTCTCCCTTAAAAATAGTTGCCCAAAGCCTATTTTTATCCAGCTCCAAAATATTCACAAAAAACTCCAGGGCATATTCAATAGCTCCTTCTCTAAAATAACCTTTTTCAGGATCCTGACCAATTGACCAATTTCCCAGCATTTCAAAAAAGGTATGATGATGGTCATCCCCTACCTCATCAATATCATCTGTCCTGAAACATTTTTGGCAGGAAGCTAGATGTCTGGTTCCAAAATCCTTTAAAGGGTCTTTTTCTCCCCGTAAATATGAGGTAAACTGCTGCATTCCAGCAGTGGTAAATAAAACCGAAGAATCCTTTGGCAATAACGAAGAAGAAGGCACAATCTTATGTCCCTTTTTATCAAAAAAATGTAAGAATTTTTCTCTTATCTTTTTTGAGTTCATTGGATTTCAAACCCTTGATTCTTTAAGTGTATCTGTCAGCTACAGCTGAAGCTACATAGGCTTCTGGCTTTATCTTTGGTTCAAAACCATTTCCCCTTATCAATCCCACTACTTCCTTTATCATGTCCTTGGTGCCTCCATTTTCTCCTACGTCAGCATGGATATATCTGAATTGATAATTATAGGGTTTGTCTTCCTTTTTCATTCTGTTATCCAATCTTTCCTTAAAATGGAGGGCTAAATCGCAAGATATCAAGACCTCTTCTAAGATTCTTTCTTTCCAGGAGTAAAACTTTCTGTTTTTATAACTAATCTTTTTAAGGAAAAACCTTCCTCCTTCTCCTGTCCTCAAAGCAACTATTGCCACCGGGAAATGAGGAGTTTGTCCAGAAGAAGAATCACATCCGATAATAATATCATAAAATTTCTCAGGCTTGCCCCTGATGTAACTCAATATCTCATCAATAACTTGATTTAATTTTAAGTTCCCGCAACTAGGATTAAAAAAATTACCCTGCCAGACAGGTTTCTGTTTTGAAAGTGTTGAAGTTGGAAAAGTCTTTTTCATAATGAATTTAAGGTTTTAGTTTCTTTGTGAACCTTAATTTATTAATATAACAGGAAAATGCTTAAAAAATCAAGCCATCAGTTCAATTACCTTAACAAATTCCTTTGGTTTTAAAGAAGCCCCACCAATTAAAAGACCCTGAAATTGAGCTTCTTTGATATATCCTAAGGCATTCTGAGAACTAACACTGCCTCCATATAAAACAGGATGGTTCTTTCCCAAAACCCTTTTAATTGAAAGATTAAACTTCTTTGCTTGTTTAAAACTGCAGGCCTTTCCAGTTCCAATTGCCCAGATGGGTTCATAGGCCAAAATTATCTTCTTTACCTTTTTTTCAGGAATTCCTTTAATGTCTTTCTTAATCTGGGAAACCTTATCAATACATAAAATAGGTCTTAAACCCTGCCCAAGGACTGACTTCAGTTTTTTGTTAATCATGGTATCACTTTCATGAAAATATTTTCGCCTTTCAGAGTGACCTACAATAACATAGCTACAACCTAAATCCTTAAGCATCAGAGAAGAAACCTCTCCTGTAAAAGCGACTTTTTCCTCCCAGAAACAATCTTGGCTGCCCAGTCTTATCTTTGCTGATTTTTTCTTCCCAATGCCGGCCAAATACACAAATGGAGGACAAATCACCACCTCCACCTTCTTGGTATTTTCAATCCTTGTTTTTATTGAGCTCAAAAGATGAATAGCCTCTCTTGAGGTTTGAGGATTCATTTTCCAGTTACCTACAATGAATATTTTATTCATAAATTTATTTTAATTGTTTTCTTAAGTATTCTGCTGCTTTTTCAGGCTCAATGGTTGAGATTTCCATTCTGGTACCGATTTCAAAGCCAGCAAAAGTAGATGTCTTTGGTAAGATTGTCCAGTGCCAGTGATAATGAGTATGATATTCTCCGTCACAGGGAGCTGTATGTAAATAGAAATTATAAGGGGGATCAGCCAAACCTTTATATAAAGCCCTCATGCTGGCTCCAAAAGCTTCAGCTAGATACCATTTTTCTTTTTCATCTGCCTTCTCAAAATATGGCGAGTGTTGCTTGGGAGAAACAATAACCTGAAAAGCCATTTTTGAGGCAAAGGGACAGATTGCCAAAAAATATTTATTTTCAAAGATGACTCTTTTTTTAACCTTTTTCTCCCATTTATTCATCTCGCAATAAATACACTTTTTATTCTTCTTAAAATATCTCTCAGAATTGGAAAGGGCTTTCTTCAAATCAATATCAATCAAGGGAGTGGTTATAATCTGGGAATGGGGATGGGGCTGGGAAGCTCCAGCTTCCTTTCCGTGATTGTGAAAAATAGAGACATAATTAACAAAACGTTTATTCATTAAAGCCAAATACCTTTCCTGGTAAGCGTCAAATATCTCTTTTATCTGGCCTGTTTTAAAATGGGGAAAATGTCTCTGGTGGTCTCTGGTGATTACCAATTCACAAAACCCTACTGCATTCATTGTTTGATAAAATTTCCCCTCTCTTTTTTTGTCTAATCTGGGATAGGGCAACAAAGCCGGATATCTATTAGGGATTACAACAACCGACCAGAAAGAAGGAATCTTATTCTTTTGTAAAGGAATTTTTTTACCCCGGGAATAGATTAAAACCGGTGGTTTCTGGCTCTCAATATTACAAAAAGGACAATCTTTTTTAGACATCCTTGTCTTAATCCTTTTCCCTTTTTTAAAAACCTCTGGCTTCTTTCCCCTGCCTGTTGCTATCACCACCCAGTCTCTTGAAACCAAATCAAAACGCAGTTCTGAAGGAAACTTAATCTTTGATTTCTGGCTTTTGGTTCTTGGTTTTTTAATCATATTTTTTAATAATAAGATTCTTTCTTATTTTCAATAAATCAACGGCCATTTTAATCATGCTTTTGAGTTTTACCTTACTCTCTGGATCATTTATCCAGGTTACAGGAATCTCCTTTATTTTGTATCCCATTTTTTTAGCTATCACCAAAATCTCAGGGTCAAAAGCAAAACGGTCAATCCTGCATTTGGGAAAAATGTCTTCTGTGGCTTTCTCGGTAAATCCTTTAAACCCGCACTGGGTATCCCAGATTCCCCACAAGCCACAGGTTATTTGAACCAATAGGTTAAAGATGTCGCCTATCCTTCTCCTCAGCCAAGTCTGGGGAACAGAAAGAACAGCTCCTTTTATATCCCTGGAACCTATGATAATATCGTATCCTTTTTCAAATTCCGGCCACATCTTCTCCACCTGGTCAATTGAAGTAGAATTATCAGCATCTGTAAAAACCCTGTATTTTCCCTTAGCTTCCAGCATTCCCTGTTTTACAACATAACCTTTGCCGTGATTTTCTTTATTATCAACCAACCTTAAATTTTCAATCTCAGACAACAATTCCTTTACAACCTGAGAGGTGTTGTCTTTTGAACCGTCATTTACCACCACAATCTCCCAATCATAGGATTGGGTTTTTAAATATTTTTCAATCTCCCTTAAGGTTTTAGGCAACCTGTTCTGTTCGTTATAAGCTGGAACAACAACAGATAAATGGATTTTATTTGACATTGATTCATTTTAACAAAATTTTTGAAAAAATAAAAAGGTTCCTTTGAAACCCTATATAATATTATATATTTTTTTTACTCTTCTCATTAAAGGCTTGTCAGTATCTGACAACCTTGTTTGGTTACCACCATTGTATGCTCAAAATGACAAGACAGAGAATCGTCCTAGGTTTCATAACCAAAACCATCTTCTGATTTCTTTATCTCCCATCTTCCCGAGGTCAACATAGGTTCAATACAAAAACACATGCCCTCTTTAATTTCAGGGCCTGAATGACGTTTTCCATAATTTAAAATCTTGGGTTCTTCATGTAACTCCCTGCCAATGCCATGACCGCAAAGATCTCTTACAACACTAAAGCCCTGATCTTCTGTATATCTCTGAACAGTGTTTGAGATGTCACCAAAGGTATTTCCCGACCTGGCCTTTTTAATCCCTCTTTTTAAGGCTTTTTTTGTTACTTTTAAAAGTCTTTTTATTTCGGGCTCAATGTCCCCCACCGGCAGAGTAATTGCCATTTTATTATTAAAACCTTTATAAAAAATTCCTAAATCTAGAGAAAC
>DAOUYT010000015.1 GCA_030665965.1 bacterium | reverse complement strand
TAAGAAAAGAAGAACAAAGATTCCAATAGTCTTTTTTATTATTTTCAATTAAATCAACTCGTTTTTTTTATTTTTAAAGAGCTCAAAAGAGCTATTGTTAGATTATCCAAGAATAGAAGGTTTGTCAATAAAGAGAGCTTTAAAACCATTTCTTTTTTTATTTCCAAATATGGTATAATAAAACAACATAAATTAGAACAGAAAATAGTTTACATAAAATCATGGAAAAAATTATTCTGCCAATAAAAACAAAAATTGCTGCCTGGTGGATGATAGTAGTGGGAGGAATGATAGGAATAGGATTACCTGTATTAGCCAGTTTAGTGGGATTAGAGTTATTACAGGATATAATTATCAAATCGTTAGGCAAAGGATTTATATTGATAATGTTATTCGTAATTTTTCAAGGAATTTTAATTTTTGTTTCTGGGTATTTTCTTTTAAAGCGGAAAAGAAGAGCTTGGTACTTGGCAATAATCATTCTTTTAATAACTTCAGTAGGGAGTGCTCTTTCTGTTAAATTTATTTTTGTTATTCCTTTAATCCTTCTTTTCTTTGATCACAAAAATTTCTGGAAAATTGCCGTTTAGGTATAAAAGAAAAATCAGTGAAATAAAAAAAGGTTAAAATTTAAGTTTTAACCTCTAAGAACCTATTAAGGTTCTTTTTTTAAAAAATGGTACTCTATTAACCGTTCCTTAGATTCTGGCTAAATATTTTCCTGTATAGCTTTTTCTATTTTTTGAAATTTCAAAAGGGGTGCCTTCAGCCACAATATATCCGCCTTCATTCCCTCCTTCAGGACCCAAATCAATTATCCAATCTGAATTTTTGATAAAATCAAGGTTGTGTTCAACTGTTACAACACTATTTCCTTTGTCCACCAATCTTCTTAAGACCAAAACCAATTTCCTGATATCGTCAGGATGAAGCCCTGTGGTGGGTTCGTCTAAAATATATAGTGTTTTTCTGGTTGCTTTTTTTGAGAGTTCAGCTGACAGCTTTATTCTCTGAGCCTCCCCTCCAGACAGAGAAGGAGCTGGCTGACCCAGCTCAAGATAACCCAAACCCACGTCATTTAAGGTCTTTAATTTGTGGAATAAGCCAGGGATATTTTTGAAAAACTCCAGAGCCTCTTCAACCGTCATTTCCAGGGTTTCAGCAATATTCTTACCCTTATATTCAACAGACAGGGTTTCCTTATTAAATCTCTTTCCTTTACATTCTGAACACTGAATATATATATCTGGTAAAAAATACATCTCAATCTTAATCTGGCCTTGACCCTGACAATTCTCACAACGACCTCCTTTTACATTAAAAGAGAATCTGCCCGGCTGATATCCTCTGATCTTAGCTTGTTTTGTCCTGCTAAAAAGGTCTCTGATATATGTAAAGGCTCCTGTGTATGTTGCCGGGTTAGACCTGGGAGTTCTGCCAATAGGAGACTGATCAATTAAAACAACCTTGTCTAAATTTTCCACCCCTACAATCTCTTTGTGTTTTCCTGGTTCTTCTTTTGATTTATAGAACCTCTTCTTTAAGGCTCTGGCTAAGATATCATTCATTAAAGATGATTTTCCTGAACCTGAAACACCGGTAATACAAACAAATCGGCTCAAAGGAATCTTAACATTAATGTTTTTAAGATTATTCTCTGCTGCTTTTTTGATTACTAAATACTTTTGGGATTTTGGATTTGCAATCTGGGATTTATTAATCTCAACCTTTTTTCTTCCTGAAAGATATTCTCCTGTCAGGGTATTAGCTTTAAGCAGTTTTCTGGGTGTTCCCTGAAACATAACCTTTCCTCCTTTTTTTCCTGCTCCAGGACCAATGTCTATTACCCAATCTGCAGCCAAAACTGTCTGGGGGTCATGCTCTACCACCAAGACCGTATTTCCCAGTTCTTTTAATTTCTTTAAGGTCTCAATCAATCTTTTCTGGTCCCTGGCATGGAGACCGATTGAGGGTTCGTCTAGAATATATATGACACCGGTTAATTTTGAGCCAATCTGGGTGGCCAGCCTTATCCTCTCTCCTTCTCCGCCAGATAGGGTGGCTGCCTTTCTGTTTAAGGTTAAATAATTCAAACCCACATCAATTAAAAACTGGAGCCTGTTTACAATCTCTTTAATAATTGGCTGACCTATCTTTAACTCATTGGTCTTTAAAATATGGGATTTGGAAAGTAACAGTTTCTTAAAAAACACCCTTGTCTCATCAATGGGTATTTCAACCATCTGGTCAATTGATTTTCCTGCTACCTTTACTGCCAATACCTCAGGTTTTAACCTTTTTCCATTGCACACGTTACACCTTTTTTCAACCATATATTTTTTAATTTCCTCTCTGGTATATTCTGATTCAGTCTCATGATACCTTTTTTCCAATTGAGGAATTACACCAGGGAAATCATTATCACCATATAAAATTAAATTAATTATTTTTTTAGATAAATCTTTAACCGGTACCTGTAAAGAAAATTCATGCCTGTCTGCCAGGTCTTCCAATTGCCACATAAAGTATCCCTGCCTGCCAACTTTATGGGATGCATGAGCCCAGGGAAAGATGGCTCCTTCTGCAATTGACAGATTGGGATTGGGTAATACCTGTTTTGGATCCACCTCTAATTTTTCACCCAAACCCTGACAAGCAGGACAAGCTCCATAAGGAGAATTGAAAGAAAAGAGCCGGGGTTCTAATTCTGGCAGAGAAATCCCACATTCCTCGCAGGCAAAGTGTTCACTGAATATGATGTCTGAAATATCAGAACGCTTGCTTTTATTGGATTGTTTTATCTTTCCCTGTCTTACAAGTGAACGAAGCGAACGATTTAACCTTCCTACAACCCAAACAATTACAATTCCTTTTCCCAATTTTAAGGCTGTTTCCAAAGAATCAACCAATCTTGTCCTGTCTAAATCTTTGCCTAAAATTAATCTATCCACCACCACCTCAATATTGTGCTTTTTATACCTTGCTAATTTTAACTCCAGAGCTTCTTCTGTCCTATAAATGATTCCATCAATCCTTACCCTGATAAATCCACTCCTTTGAATTTCTTCTAAAACTCCGTGATATTGTCCTTTTTTATCCCTTATTACAGGCCCCAAGATTATAATCTCATTATTCTTGGGTAACTTTAAAACCTGTTCTGTGATTTGATCGATTGTCTGCCGCCAGATCTTTTTCCCACATTTCGGACAATGAGGGGTTCCGATTCTGGCAAAAAGCAACCTCATATAATCATATATCTCAGTGATTGTTCCAACAGTAGACCTGGGATTATGAGTCACCTTTCTCTGATCAATTGAGATAGCTGGCGATATCCCTTCAATCTTATCAACATTGGGCTTTTGCATCACTCCTAAAAATTGCCTGGCATAAGCAGAAAGGGATTCCACGTACCTCCTCTGCCCTTCAGCATAAAGGGTATCAAAAGCCAAAGAACTCTTGCCTGAACCTGAAACACCGGTAACAACAATCAGTTTGTTCTTTGGTATATCCAGATTGATATTCTTTAGGTTGTGGACTTTAGCTCCCCTGATTTTAATGAAGTTTTTAACCATAACTGCTATTATACTTAAAATTTCAAGATTTTTCAATAAGTAATAAAGGAAGGTAAAGAGATAAACCTCCTGATTGTTTGATTTGTCAAATCTTTAATTGAAAATTTAACAACTTTAAAGTAAAATTTGATAGAATGGAAAAGTTTAAATTTTTAACAAAAAAAGAAATTTCAAAACTCACTAAAAAAACAGGTGTCTATGCTCTTCAACAAGGAAAGGGATTTTTATACATTGGCAAGGCAAACAATATTAAAGAAAGAGTAAAAAGTCATTTTCAAAAATCAAATTACAGAGATAACCTCTTTATTAATAAGGTAAACAAGATTGGATATATTAAAACAGGTTCTGAGATTGAAGCCATGATTCTAGAAGCAAATCTGATTAAAAAATATAGACCTAAATATAATGTTATCTGGAGGGACGACAAGAACTATTTTTTTGTGGGCATTACAAAACAGAATCTGCCTCGGATATTTATCACCCATCAAATCAGGCAGAAAACCAAAAAAGACAAAACACAAGTAAAATATATAGGGCCTTTTGTGAACGGGACTGCCCTGAAAAAAACATTAAAAACCCTCAGAAGAATCTTTCCTTATTACACGGTTAAAAAACATCCCAAGCAGTTATGCCCTTGGTGTCATTTAGGTCTCTGCCCCGGACCTGATACTGAAAAAAAAGAATATAAGAAAGATATTAAACATCTAATCTCTGTTTTAAAAGGAAAAAGCAAAACTGTTTTGATAAACTTAAAAAAACAAATGAAGTCAGCTTCCAATTTACAGGATTATGAAAAAGCAGCAAAGGTTAGAGACCAAATGAATGCTTTACAAAAGACCCTGTCTAATGCCAGGATTTTTGGAGAAATAGAAATTAAAAAACATGATTGGAAAAGAATTGAAAAAGAACTGAAAAAGATTCTCAAGACAAAAAAGGGAATTTCTAAAATTGAAGCTTATGACATATCCAACATTCAAGGCCAGAAAGCCACAGGTTCCATGATAACCTTTGTAAAAGGAAAGCCAGATACAAATCTTTACCGCCGATTTAAGATTAAGGTGACAGGAAAACCAAATGACATAATAATGATAAAAGAAGTCTTAAACAGAAGACTCAAACATTCAGAATGGGATTTACCAGATTTAATTTTAATTGATGGCGGCAAAGCCCAATTAAATATTGTTTCTCAATGTCTACTCCCTAGATTTAAACAGATAAGGGTTATGGCCTTGGCCAAAAAAAAGAATGAACTTTACATTGAGAATCAAAAAAAACCAGTTTTGTTAAAAAATCTTCCCCGGGAAATCTTTAATCTGGTTTTACAACTAAGAGATGAAGCTCATCGATTTGCCATAACCTATCACAAGAAGTTAAGATTAAAAGGCTTGTTAAATTAATGTTTTTTTGCTATTATCTCTTAAAGCAGGAAAAATCCTAATTTAACTTAAAAACACTAAATGTTAAACTAATATATATGGAACGATTATTTTGGCACATTGTTGCTGGTAGCTTGGCAATTTTTTTAGCTACAAAATTTGTTCCCGGGGTGGGTGTAGAAATTATCCCCGGGAAAAGTATTTTCTTTGGAATAGAATTTACCCAGGAATGGCAAATCTTGCTTTTCATTGGAAGCGTCTTGGGTCTTATCAACCTTTTGATTAAACCTGTTCTGGATAAAATCACCTTACCCCTGAAGGTTCTGACCCTGGGCCTGTTTTCTTTGATACTCAATATGATAGTGGTATGGTCACTGGATATCCTGTTTCCAGAACTTCAGATATCAGGCATTACTCCTTTGTTTTTCACAACAATAATCATCTGGATAATAAACTTTTTTCTAGGATTAAGGAGATGAAAGAAATTTTACTCGTTGCCCAGATAGTGGTAGCTGGATTTTTAGTTATCTTGATTCTCTTACAACAAAGAGGGAGTTCTTTGGGTTCTGCTTTTGGAGGCACAGGTGAATTCTATGCTGTCAGAAGGGGGATGGAACAAAAAATCTTCTGGGCAACCGTAATCTTTGGAATAGTTTTTGTAATCCTGGCTCTGTTTAATCTCGTCATATAATCCTCAGGTGTTATGCCTTACCAATGGCCTTCAAAAAATCAGTGGAAGCAATTTTTTAAAGTTTTGAATAAGAGAGAAAGACTATCTTTTTTTATCTTCCTTTTTTTATTCCTCGTCTCTTTCACTCCTCTTTCAATTAGTTTTTATCTTGACAAAACAAAGATAGCACCAGCTCCAGGCGGGATATATGTTGAAGGAATGATAGGTTCTCCCAGATTCATCAATCCTGTTTATGCTGCCATTTCAGACGTGGACAGCGACCTAATCCAGTTTATCTTTTCAGGATTAATGAAATATGACTCAGAAGGTAATATTCAATCAGATCTGGCAAAACATTATGAGATTATGGAAAAAGGAAGGGTTTATGAATTTCATTTAAGAGATAATATCAAATGGCATGATTCCCAACAATTGACAGCAGATGATGTAATCTTTACCATTGAAACAATTCAAAACCCGGAAATTAAAAGCCCCTTAAGAACCATGTGGTTGGGGGTGGAAGTAGAGAAAATCTCTGATTTGATATTGCGTTTTAAATTAAAAAACCCTTCTCCTATTTTTCTGGAAAATTGTACCTTAAAAATAATACCCAAACACATCTGGAAAAAAGTCTCTGCTCAAAACTTCTTCCTCACCCCTCTGAACCTAAACCCTATTGGGTCTGGACCATATATGTTAGAAGATTTATCCCAGGATAAAAACGAAGAAATAATTTCTCTGGATTTAACCAGAAATCCCTTATACTTTACCAAAGCTCCCTATCTTTCCAAGGTATCCTTCAGGTTTTTTGATTCAGAAGAAGAATTAATAAACGCATATAAAAAAGGAATAATCAAGGGTTTTTCACCCAATTCCATGAAAGATCTTCCAGATAGCGGAAATATTCATTCTTTTTCCATACCCAGATATTTCAGTGTTTTATTCAATCCAAAGAATTCAGAAGTCCTGGCAGAAAAAAACATAAGGATAGCCTTGAATTACGGCACAAACAAAGAGGAGATTTTAAATACTGTTTTTCCAAACCAAGGAAGGATTGTCCATTCTCCTATTCTGCCTGATATTTACGGTTTCAGAGAACCTGTCCAGATTTACGAATATAATCCTGACAAAGCCAATGATATTTTAGAAAGAGCTGGATTTTCAATAAATGAAAACGGCTTAAGAGAAAAGACCATAAAAAGAACTTTGACCTTTAGCTTTAAGAGCAACCTTTCTGTTGGTTCAAACAATTCAGAGGTAACAGAACTCCAGAAGTGTTTAGCTAAAGATCCTCAGATTTATCCTGAAGCATCAATCACCGGTTATTTCGGCTCAAAGACAAAAGAAGCTGTAATCAGATTTCAGGAAAAATACAAAGAAGATATCTTAGAACCCTTTGGTTTAAAGAGTGGAACAGGCGAGGTAAAAGCCAAAACCAAAGAAAAGCTAAACGAGGTCTGTCTTGAAAAACCAGAAGAAACAATACCTCTTCAATTATCCCTTTTTACTGTTGACCAGCCCATCCTTGTTGAGGTGGCTACTATTTTAAAAACCCAGTGGAATAAAATAGGAGTTGATATTGAGATTAAAGCTTTAGACATTAACACCATAGAAAGAGATATCCTCAGAAAAAGAGAGTTTGAAGCTATCTTATTCGGTGAGGTCTTGAGTTCAATCCCTGACCCCTTTCCTTTTTGGCACTCTTCCCAAATAGGAGAGTTGGGCCTGAATCTGGCTAATTACCAGAATAAAAAAGCTGATATACTCTTGGAAGATAATCGCAAATCCTTAGATGAAACAGAAAGAAAGGAGAAATTAGAACAGTTTCAAGACATTCTCATTGGAGACTGTCCGGTGGTATTCTTGTACAATCCCTATTATCGTTATTTTGTATCCAAAGAAATCAGGGGAATAAACGCAGACATGATCACTAATCCTTCGGAAAGATTTGCTGAGGTAACAGAATGGCACATAAAAACAAAAAGGGTATGGAAATAAAAAAAGGGAACAAAAAACAGGGGATAAAAACCATGAAGCCTGATGTCCGCTATTTAAATGACATGAAAAAGGTTCTGTATGACAGGGAGTGGACAAAAACAGCTCCCAACATTAAACTATATTATATGTATCGGGGGGTGAAAGAAAAAAACAGCTTAAGATATGATATCACTATAATACCTCCCTTGCTCCTGGGAAAAGAATTCGTTAAAACAAAAGGTCATTATCATAATAAGAATTACGGGGAATTATATATTGTTTTAAAGGGGGAAGCTATTTATCTGCTGCAAAAGGATAAAAAAGGAAAGATTGAAGATGTTTATTATGTCAGGGCAAAGAAAGGAGACCATGTCTTAATTCCTCCAAGATACGGCCATATAACCATTAATCCTTGTTTAAAAGAACTCAAAATGGCAAACTGGATTTCCAAAAAATGTAAATCAGATTATAAAAGGATTGAAAGGAAAAAGGGAGGCTGTTATTATTATACAAAGTCAGGCTGGGTTAAAAATAAAAACTACAAAAAGGTTCCCCGGTTGCGTTTTAAGAAACCTAAAAGCTCTTTTCCCAAGAACTTAAATTTCCTCTTTGGATATGAAGGTTAAAAAAGCAGTAATCCCTATAGCAGGTCTGGGAACAAGGTTCTTGCCTCTGTCAAAGGTTATCCCAAAAGAATTCTTTCCTTTGGGAACCAAACCAGTAATTCAATATGTGGTGGAAGAAGCACTGAAGGCCGGGGTCAGAGAGATTATCTTTGTGGTATCCCCAAAGAAAAAGGAGATTTTTAAAAACTATATCCTAAAATATTTCAGACAGGAAAAACAACTCCTAAAGATATTAAAGAAAAGAAGGAAAAAACAAGCTCTAAAAGCTCTGAGAGAAATTCCTAAGATAAAATACAGGTATACACTTCAAAAAAAACCTTTGGGAGATGGGGATGCCATTTTAAGAACAGAAAAATTGATTGGAAAAGAACCTTTTTTGGTTCTTTTTGGAGACGACATTTCCTGGGGAAAACAAGGAATGCCAAGTCAGCTGGTGAAAACATTTAACAAGGTAAAAAAACCTGTCCTCTGTCTTTACAAAATGCCCAAAAAAAAGCTATCTTCTTATGGGGTGCCGAAGGTGAAAAAGGTAAAAGGAAGATTATATAGAATAGAGGATTTGATTGAAAAACCAAAAAAAAATCCTCCTTCCAGTTTTGCTCTGGTGGGAAATTACGTTCTAACACCAGACATATTTTCTTATCTTAAAAAAACAAAACCTCAAAATGGTGAAATCATTCTGGCTAATGCCTTAAAGCAAAGAATCAAACAGGGAAAAGAGGTGTTTGGTCTCTGGGTAAAAGGAAAATGGCTGGAATGCGGAGACAAGGAAAAATGGGTAAAAAGCTTTATCTTCATAACAAAGAAAAAATGAAAGGATTTATTTTAGCAGCTGGAGAAGGAACAAGGCTCTATCCTTTAACCCTGGAAATACCAAAACCTCTGCTGCCAGTAGGAAAGATACCTGTGATTACCTATTTGGTTGACCTTTATCTAAAATATGGAATCAATGACATTAAAATCAATATTCAAAAAAAACATATCGAAGATTTCTACAAATGGAAGGCTACCTATTTCCCCAGGGAAAAGATTGAATTTATCATTGAGTCAAAGCCTTCGGGCACCTTTATCCCTGTTGCCAGAAAGTTAAAACCTGAATGGTTCTCTAAATCAATAATAGTTTCCAATGGAGACGAATTAAAAGAACTAAACCTTAAAAGCATAATCAAATGGCATAAAAAAAAGAAAGCCTTGGTAACAGTAGGTCTGGTCAAGGTAAAAAATCCCCAATCCTATGGTTCTGTTAAAATGAAAGGAGATAGGATTATACAGTTTGGCGAAAAATCAAAGAATCCTCTTTCTCTATACATTAATTCCGGTCTCTATATAATGAATCCCGGGATTAGAAAATATTTACCCAAGAGAGCAAGATTCTCCATGTTAGAGACAAATCTCTTCCCAATATTGGCCAAAGAAAGAAAACTCTTTGGATACAAGTGGAAAGGAAAATGGCAGGATGTGGGAACCTGGAAAAGATGGGAACAAGCTATTAGAAATTGGAATAACAGTTAGACTCCTTGAATGTCTTAATATCCATGCCCCCGTGGTGGAATTGGCAGACACCTTGGCTTCAGGAGTCAAGGACCGTAAGGTCGTACTGGTTCAAGTCCAGTCGGGGGCACAAAATCATAACTAATAATAATCTTAAAATAAAGGAAATCTGTATTTCTCCTTTATATATTAATTAATACTTAATATATGTTTAAAAAACAATCTAGATTCAAGGAAGACAAGTATAAGCATTCTTACCCAAAGAGAGCTCCTTGTCTTCACCTTATTCCCCTTGGCGGCCTGGGAGAAGTAGGCCGCAATATGACCTTGCTGGAATATAAACATCAGATTTTAATTATTGATGTTGGTTTTCGCATGCCAGAAGAAAATATGCCGGGAATTGATTACATTATTCCAAACATCGAATACGTTAAAAAAAGAAAGAAAGATATCTTGGGAATCGTCTTTACCCACGGCCACTATGACCATATCGGAGCTGTTCCTTATTTAATCGAACATATCTTCAGAAAGGATTTGAAACTGTTTGCCAGTCCCCTGACCAAAGGAATAATCTTAAAGAGACAAGAAGAATTCTCTCGTCAACCAAAATTAAACATAAATGAGGTTAGAGATGGTTCAAAGATAAAACTAGGGTGTTTCAATATAGAGTTTTTTAAGCAAAACCATAATATTCCGGATAATCTGGGCTTGTTTATTGAGACACCCGTAGGAAATATCCTGCATACCTCAGATTTTAAGTTTGATAAAAATCCCATCAATGACCTGCCAACTAATTTTAAAAAATTAAACCAGCTTGGAAAAAGAAATATCTTACTCTTGCTTTCTGATTCTACCGGAGCTGAACAAGAAGGTTCTTCATTATCAGAAAAAGAGATTTCCGAGAATCTGGAAAAAATCTTTAAGACAGCTCCAGGCAGAGTAATTGCAGCTACCTTTGCCTCTTTAATAAACAGAATCCAGCAGATGATTACCATTTCTGAAAAATACAAAAGAAAGGTATGTATTGAAGGATATTCAATGAGAACAAACATTGATATCTCCAAGATTTTAGGTTATGTTAAGGCAAAAAAAGGAACGTTTATTAAAGCCAAAGAGATAAAGAATTATCCAGATTCAAGGGTCACTGTCTTGTGCACAGGAGCTCAGGGAGAAACTGGAGCTGCATTAATGAGGATTGCCAATAGGGACCATCGGTTTTTGAAGCTGAAAAAGAATGATACCGTAGTATTTTCTTCATCTGTTATTCCAGGCAATGAAAGGACTGTTCAGATTATGAAAGATGAGATTTTGCGTCAGGGAGCCAGGGTCTATCATTATAAGATGATGGATATCCATGCCGGAGGTCATGCCAAAAAAGAAGAGTTGAAAAAGATGCTGAAGATTATGAAACCAAAGTTCTTCCTGCCCATCCATGGACAGCACTCTATGCTGTTTGCCCATGCTGAATTGGCAAAAGAAATAGGTATTAATGAAAAAAATATCATAGTAGCTGAAAACGGACAGGTTATTAGTTTAAACAAAAAAAATATCTTTATTGAAAAAAAGAAGGTGCCTTCCAGCTATATTATGGTTGACGGACTGGGAGTGGGTGACGTGGGTGAAATAGTCCTGAGAGACAGACAGATGCTGGCAAAAGACGGGATGTTTGTCATCATCGCCATTGTTGACAGACAAACAGGCAGGGTGAAGGGGTCTCCAGACATCATATCAAGAGGGTTTGTTTATCTCAGGGAATCCAAGGGATTGCTCAGGGATACGAGAAAAAGGGTAATTAAGAT
Source organism: bacterium (assembly GCA_030665965.1). Classification (GTDB taxonomy): domain Bacteria; phylum Patescibacteriota; class Minisyncoccia; order Minisyncoccales; family JANBVM01; genus DAOUYT01. The sequence continues at coordinate 1,359 of DAOUYT010000015.1, read as the reverse complement.
TGTCAACAAAGCTACTGGAAGCGGAAGAGCTGTCAACTGGAGCTATATTAAAGACGAGTTAAGGAATAAGATAGGCGGGTTTCTTTTTTCCCGTACTCAACGTCGTCCCATGATTCTTCCGGTAGTAATAGAAGTATAAAACCATGAGAATCTTTAGCGGTGTCAGACCAACAGGAGATGTTCATATCGGAAATTATTTAGGAGCAATCAAGCAATGGGTTAAACTTCAGGAAAAAAATGAATGTATTTTCTGTATCGTTGATTTACATGCCATCACTACTCCATATAAAAAAGAGCAATTACAAAAAAACATCCTGGAAACAACAGTCACTTATCTGGCAGCTGGTTTGAATCCTGAAAAATCCATTATCTTTGTCCAATCCCAAATAAAAGAACACTCTGAATTAGCCTGGTTGCTGGGTACCATTATCCCGGTGGGAGAACTGCAGAGAATGACTCAGTTTAAAGAAAAAACCAAGAAACATCCTAAATATGTTAATGCCGGCCTGTTGAATTATCCTGTTTTAATGGCAGCTGACATCTTACTCTATCAAACCCAATTAGTCCCTGTGGGCAAGGATCAGCAGCAGCATGTGGAATTAACCAGGACTATTGCCAGAAGATTTAACCAGCAATTCGGCAAGACCTTTAAATTACCCCAGACCCTTCTTTCCAAAACAGGAGCTAAGATCATGTCTCTACAAAATCCGACAAAAAAGATGTCGAAAACAGGAAATCCCAGAGGCTGTATTGGTCTGTTCGACAAACCAGGAATCATTAAATCAAAAGTAATGGCTGCTGTTACAGACACTGGAAAAGAAATTGTATACAATCCTCAAAAAAAACCAGGTATTTCTAATCTTTTGACCATCTATTCATTGTTCTCAGAAAAACCAATTAAACAGCTGGAAACAGAGTTTAAAGACCAAGACTACGTGGATTTCAAAGAATCCCTTGTTAAGGTTTTAATAAAATCTTTGGAACCCCTCAGACAAAAAAGAAAAGAACTCCTTGATAGAGAAGTTTATGTGAATGAGATTTTAAACCAGGGTAAAAGAAAAGCAGAGATTATTGCTCAATCTACCATTAAGGAGGTCAAGAAGAACATGGGTCTCCTTTAACCGCTCTTCCACTCTTTTCCTATCTCTGGATATTGAGACAGTTTTTGGCGGAAGATATCCTCAATCCTTTTAAGACCTTCTTTGGTTTTTGACTCAAATACCAAAACAAGAACAGGTAAATTAGAAGAAGCCCTGACCAACCCCCAACCGTCATCAAATTTAACCCGGGCACCACTGATATCAATAATCTTGTCTGAGCCATATTCTTTTTTCAATTCTTCTGTTAATCTCTCTACCA
>DAOUYT010000004.1 GCA_030665965.1 bacterium | reverse complement strand
TTTGACAACAGCTCCTATTGGAATAAATCGTACAATCCTTCCACATAAAACAGGCGAAGCACAAAATGCACAATTATGCGGACAACCTCTCGAAGATATCAAATGAAATTCTCTTTCAATGGGCTCAAAAAACTTCCTGTTAATTGTTGGTAATAAATTCAAATCCAAAAATTTACCTCTAATATTTACTATTACCCTTTTTCCTTTTTTAAATGCTATACCTGGAACATCTTCAATATTCATTCCTTCCAAGATACATCTCACTGGGTATTCTCCCTCGCCGTGTACTACAGCATAAAGAAATGGATATTTCTCAGCAGTTTCTTCAGGTGTAAGCGACGTGTGAACTCCTCCAATAATCACTTTTTTGGGAACAAGTCTTTTTGCTATTTTTACAGCGATACCAATATTCTCTGATGTGGCATTAAGTCCAACATAGTTTGTTTCAACTTCTTTTAAATACTCCACAATCTTGTTTAGGGACAATGTTAGAGCATCAGCATCAAGTATTCCAACAGTAAATCCAAATTCTTCTACATAAGTTGCTATACTGCCTAGTCCTATCGGTGGGATAAAATTTTCATCATTTCCACTGAATTTAGAATAATCTTTGGTGGGAGTATTAACTAACACCAAGTCATATCTGTCTTTTTCTGGTTTAATCATCTAAATCACCTCCTTTCCTTTTTATTTAATTTTTAATATTCTTAATGTTCTTTATGTTAACACAAGACTCTATTTAAATTGGTCTCCATCTGCTTTGTTGAATATTTTTGTCTTTCTATTGAATTTCCTTGCCTCACTATACTCTATTTTTTTCTTAAATACTTTCGATAATTCTTCTGCTCCGTGAATATCTTCTGCGATATTTGCAATTTTCAATGCAAAAATAACAACATCACAGACTTCTCCCTGAATATTCTTCCAATCTTTTTCATGAAGCGCTTTTGATACTTCTCCAACCTCTTCAATAAGTTTTCATATAGACATCAGTATCAATTCTTCTTCTGAAAATTCAATTCCTTTTCTTTTTGAAAAATCCCTATCCCAATTCTGTAGGCTTCTAATTGTAATTTCCTTTTTCATAATGTTTTACCTCCTTTCTTTTATTTTGTAACTAACTCTTTTCTTCTTTTGGATACTTCAATCATAAAGTATTATAAATGTTACATTATAAAAATAATATGTCAAGTTATTTTTTTTTATAATTTTAAGAATATCGTCATAAACATTAGCTATTGTTTGTCCACCGTTAATTTTTTTAACTTCTATTTTTTCTTCTTTAAAAATTTCTAAAACATGATGTGTCTTTTTTTTATATACCTATAATCTTGTTTTAATCGTTTTAGGATCATCAAGTCCTTCTCTTTTAATTAACTTAGAACCATCTAAGGGAAAATGTTTAAGAGTTTTGGTCTCTTTGTTATATAAAATTGGATGACGCATTAATTCACAGATTCTTCTATGAGAATTCCTGAACATTGTTTCTTCAGAGCTGATTTCAATCAAAACGACTTTAATATTTTCCTGCCCATAAAGCTTTCAATAAAGGAATTACTTCTTTTGCTTCGTAAACAGTGTGTGGAGAACCAGAAAAAATAATTCCTTTCTCTTCTTTAAACAATGATCTAATTTTTTCTTTTACAAAATAAATCACAAATGAGGGATCCCATACCTTACCTGCTCTCCATAATTGTTTTTCTTTCCCGAAATAATATTTTTTTTACTCTTCTCATTGAAGGCTTGTCAGTATCTGACAACCTTGTTTGGTTACCACCATTGTATGCTCAAAATGGCAAGACAGAGAATTGTCTCGGGTTTCATAACCAAAACCATCTTCTGATTTCTTTATCTCCCATCCTCCCAGAGTCAACATGGGTTCAATACAAAAACACATTCCCTCTTTAATTTCAGGTCCTGAATGACGTTTTCCATAGTTTAAAATCTTGGGTTCTTCATGTAACTCCCTGCCAATGCCATGACCGCAAAGATCTCTTACAACACTAAAACCCTGATCTTCTGTATATCTCTGAATGGTGTTTGAGATGTCACCAAAGGTATTTCCCGACCTGGCCTTTTTAATCCCTCTTTTTAAGGCTTTTTTTGTTGCTCTTAACAATCTCCTTGCTTCAGAGCTAACATCTCCCACAGCTAAGGTAACTGCCATATCAGCATGAAAACCTTTGTAAAAAAAACCCAGATCCAAGGATATTATATCTCCTCCTTCTACTATTCTCTGGGAAGGCACTGCATGGACAATCTCCTTGTTTATTGAAACACACAAAGCTGCAGGATACCCTTGGTATCCCTTAAATGATGGTTTGCCACCGTATTTAAAAATAAGGCTTTCAGCAAGCCTATCTAGCTGTATGGTGGCAATGCCAGGTTCTACTCTTTTTTCCAGTTCCTTCATTATTATTGCCAGAATATTACCACCCTCCCTCATTATTTCAATTTCTTCTTTTGATTTTATGGGAATCATGCCTTAAGACGTTTTAAAACATTCCTAAAAACAACGGCTGGAGAAGGAGAACCATTTATTCTTATCACTTTTAATTTCTGTTTTTTAAAATAATCAATCAAAGGAAATGTTCTCTCTTTGTATTCTTTCAGTCTTATCTTAATTACTGCTGGCTTATCATCTTTGCGAAGTATTAATCTTGAACCGTCAAAGGGACATCTGGTGAGTTTGGCAGTGTCTTTGGTATATAAAATGGTATGGCGCATGAGTTTACAGGTTCTTCGATGAGAATTCCTCCATATGGATTCTTTTTCAGTCAGGTTAATCAAAATTACCTGAATGTTTCTGCTGCCATATAGTTTTTTCAAAAGAGGTATTAATTCCTTTGCCTCATAAAGAGTACGGGAAGAGCCAGACGTAACTATTCCTTCTCCTTCCTTTGCCAGCTCCTTGATTTTTTTCTTTGTCCAAAAAGTGATTAAGGGAGGACTCATTAATTCCCCTGATTGTCTTAATTTTATTTCATCAAACAAGAAATATTTTTTATTCTTTACCCTTACAAAATCACTTTTCTTGACATTGGCTAAATTTTTCTCAATAATCTCACTTGTTTCTAAATGAAAAAGGTTAAGTTTTTCTGCCAATAATTCAGACTGGGTTCCTTTCCCGGAACCTGGAGGACCTAGAATAATCACCGCTCTTTTATTTTGTTTTTTCATATTGAATTTGTTTTAACTCAAGAAATAAAATTAGAATGATTCATATTCCCTCATTTCTAATTGAGACTGGATCTGCCTTATTGTCTCTAAAACCACTGAAACAATAATGATGAGTGATGTCCCTCCAATTAAAAAACTGAAAACAGTGATGTTTGTTATGGACTGAACAATAGAGGGCATTAAAGCAATTGAAGCCAAGAATAAAGCTCCGAAAGGCAGAATCCGGTTTAAGATAAAATTCAAGAAATGAGCAGTGGATTTTCCTGGCCTGATACCAGGAACAAAACCACCCATTTTCTTTAGGTTCTCTGCAATTGAATCTGGCTCAAAGGTAATAAGGGTGTAAAAATAAGTGAAAAGAAAGATTAAAAGAAAATACAGGCCTCCGTAAATCCAGGTATTATTAAAAATATTCAAAATGGTTTGGGCAACTCCTCCCAAGAAACCCTCAGAACCGGTCAAAAAATTAGCAATCATGGAAGGAAAGGTCAAAATAGACAGGGCAAAGATAATGGGAATTACTCCTGCTGGATTAACGCTTAAGGGCAGATAAGTGGAAGCCCCCCCATAAACCATCCTTCCCCTCACCCTTTTTGCGTAAGAAACCGGGATGTTTCTCCTGGCTTCATTAACCACGGTAACCCCTGCAATAATGAGCAGAGACATTAAAAAGAAAATAAGATAAGAAAGAATCATTGAAGCTTCAAAGGTAAATATAAGCTGGCCTACATTTCTGGGAAAACCAGCAATGATTCCAGCAAATATTAATAAAGAAACGCCATTTCCAATACCTTTTTCTGAAATCAATTCTCCCAGCCACATCAACAAGAAACTTCCAGCTGTGACAGTAATAATGGCACTGATTTTAGCAAGGAAACCAAGCTCTCCAATTACCCCCTGCCTGGTGAACAGACTGAGCATTGCAAAAGCTTGAAGAAAAGCCAGGGGAAGGGTTAGAATCCTTCCATACTGTTCAAATTTCCTTTTGCCTGCTTCCCCTTCTTCCTTATACATTTCTTCCAGTTGGGGAAAAATCATTGTCAACAATTGCAAGATTATGGTAGCTGTAATGTAGGGACCTAAACCCAGCATAATAATGGACATCCTCTCTAAGGCACCGCCTGTAAAGATATTCAAAAGACCCAGGACCTGGAATTGTTCAAAGATTTCCTTTAGATTCTCAATATTAATGCCTGGGATAGGGATATTGGCCATCACCCGCACCATGGCAAAAATACCCAGAACAAAAAGAATCTTATTTCGCAATTCTCTTATTTTAAATATTTGAATGACGTTGTTATACCACATGATTATTTATTGTTTAACAACTCCTCTTGCTTTCTCAATTTTCTCTTTAGCTGATTTTGAAACTAGGCATCCTTGAACCGTTAATTTTTTGGTCAACCTGCCCATTCCCAAGATTTTTACCTCAGGCCCCCTCCCTTTTATTTTACGAATCAATTTCTTTTTAAGCAAGACCAAGGGAGAAACCAATTCTCCTTTCTTAAAGTTTTTCTCCAAAACCCCAATATTAATTATTGCTGGCTTCAGCTTTCTTGACTTAAAACGGTACCCTCTCAGCTTTGGGTATTTTTTGATCAACTGCCGGATGGGAGGCACCATTTTGCGGCCTGCCCTTGTTTTTTGTCCCTTTATCCCCCGTCCGCAATAAGTACCCCTTTTTCCGCCCCGTCCTATCCGTTTGGGCTTCTTCCTTTTATGGATTGGTTTTAATTCGTGCAATTCCATGGAAATAATCCAAGATTAATAATATTATATGTTTTTCTGTTTTAATTGTTTCAATGCCTTTATCATTGCTCTGGCATTGTTCAGTTTGTTGCCCGTTGCTCCCAAGACCTTAGAAGATATATTTTTTATTCCAGCTAACGTGCAGATAATACGCACCGTTCCCCCGGCCACCAAACCCCTTCCCTTTCTCTGGGGTTTTAAAAGCACTTTAGCTGCTCCAAATTTAGCTTCAACCTGATGGGGAATGGTATCTTTTATTATCAATACCTCAATCAAATTCTTTTTGGACAATCTTGTTGCTTTTTCAATGGCTTTGGCAACATCCCGACCAGAAGCTACTCCTACTCCCACCTTTCCTTTCTTGTCCCCTACCACCATCACTGCCCTGAACCTTAATCTTTTACCTCCTTCCCTGGTATGAGAAACCCTGGCCAAATCCAAGAGTTTTGATTCAAACTCATCCTTTTTCTCTTTATAACGATTAAATCTTTTACGCTGCATTTTATTTGTCTAAGGTTTAAAACTTTAATCCTCCTAGCCTGGCTCCCTCTGCCAAGGCCTTTACCCTTCCATGGTATTTATATCCTCCTTTGTCAAAAACAATGCTTTTAATCTTCAAATCCTTGGCTTTTTGGGCAATTAATTTTCCCACCTCAAAACCCAGGGCTGACTTATTGGAAAATACTTTTTCTTCCTTTTTTTTCTTTCCTGCTTGTTTCTTTTTTTTCATTGGTTTTAATTTTAAGTCACTGGCTGAAGCCAATGTCTTACCTTTCTCATCGTTAATCAGTTGGGCGTAGATATGTTTACTGGAACGAAAAACACAAAGCCGGGGCCTCTTATTGGTTCCAAAAATCTTACCCCTTACTCTTTTGTGCCGCCTGTGTCTTTTCTTTTGTTTTTCCTTTACATTCATAATAAATTATCTTCTTGTTGATTTAAGAACCTATTTTTCGGCTATCCCTCCTGTTACCACCTTCTTTCCCGCCTTTCTCCTGACCTGCTCACCTAAATACCTGATTCCCTTTCCCTTATATGGTTCAGGGCGTTTTACCTTTCTTATCTTTGATGCTATTAAACCCACCCGCTCTTTATTAATTCCTGAAACAGTAATTATATTTTTTTCCACTAAAATCTTAATATCTTCTGGAATCTTTAACTTAACAGGATGAGTAAAACCAACCTGCAGAACTAAATCTTCCCCTTCCAGTTTGGCTTTATAACCCAGGCCACGTATTTCTAATTTCTTTTGGTAGCCTTCAACAACTCCTTTTACCATGTTGGCCAGAAGGGCCCGGGTCAAACCCCAAAAAGCTTTGGTTTTTTTAGTGCTCACCTTTGGCAAAACAAAGATTTTTCCTTCTTTAACCTCAACCCCAATCTCAGGTCTGACTCCTTGGAAAAGTTCGCCTTTGGGACCCTTTATTGTTACATTCCCATTCTCTATTTTCACCTCAACCCCTTCTGGTATTTCAATTGGTTTTTTACCTATACGACTCATAATAATAGTTAAAATTTAAGATTTCCCATTTTACCAAACCTGACACAATACCTCCCCTCCTATTTTCTTTTTCTTGGCTTCTCTGCCTGTCATTAGACCTTTTGAAGTTGAAATAATGGTAATTCCATAACCGCTCCTTACAGGCTTCAACCCCTGGCTTTTAAAATAAATCCTCTGGCCTGGCTTGGAGATTCTTTTTAAATAAGATATGGCAGATTTCTTGTCCTCATATTTCAGTTTAATCTCTATTATTTTTTTAACCCCCCTGCCCTTTTTCTCAATCTTTTCAATAAAGCCTTCCTTTTCCAGAATTTTAACAATTCCAAACTTTAATTTGGAAAAAGGAACCTCAACTGTTTCTTTGGAAACAGCCTGGGCATTCCTAATTGATGTTAACATATCAGCTATTGGGTCCATTGTTTTAATTAATAATTAATATTTTAAAAAGTTTCTCTATATACAAACTACCAACTGCTCTTTTTAACCCCGGGAATCAGACCTTTATTTGCCATTTCTCTAAAACAAATCCTGCACAATCCAAACTTTCTCATATATCCCCTTTTCCTTCCACATCTAAAACAACGTCGAACAATTCGTGTTTTAAATTTTGGTTTCTTCTTTGCTTTGACGATTTGGGTTTTGGTAGACATTTACATTAATGATTTAGATAAATAATAAATTGAACCTAATGCTTTATGGGAAATCCCATTAATCTCAACAACTCAATTCCCTCTTCCCGATTTTGAGTGGAAGTAACCACTGTTATTTCTAAACTAAAGATTCTCCTGGCTTTCTCGGGTAAAATCTCAGAAAAGGAAATGTGTTCTTTTATAGCCATGGTTAAGTTTCCCCTTTTATCAAAAGAATCAGGTTTTATTCCTGAAAAATCCCTGGAACGGGGTAAGGTTATGTGAATCAATCTTTCAAGAAAATCAAACATCCTTTTTTTCCTCAAGACAACTGCTATTCCCACTGGTGAACCTTTACGGATTTTAAACCCAGAAATTGATTTTCTGGCCTTGGTTATAACAGGATGTTGACCAGTAATGATAGACAAATCATTGGAAGTGCTCTTTAAAATCTTTTTTCTCTCATCAGAAGTCTTTTCAGAAATCAATTTTCCCAAACCTGTATTTATCACCACTTTTTCAATTTTCGGAACAGCCATCCTGTTCTTGTAACCGAATTTCTTCATCATGCCGGGAATCACTTCTTTTTTGTATTTTTCAGTTAAAGGAATCATACTTCTTTGCCGCATTTTTTACAAATACGGTATTTTCTATCATTTATGATTTTATAAGCCACCCTCGTTGCCTTTGTGCATTTAGGACAGATTAATTTGACATTTGAAACATCGATGGGAGCGGGTATCTCAATAATTTGACCCTTCTCTCCTGTTTTCTTGGGTTTCTGGTGTTTTTTTACCAAATTTATTCCTTCAATCATAATCCTTCCTTGTTTGGGAAAGGCTTTTAAAATCTTACCTTTTTTACCCCGATATTTCCCTGAAATAATTAAAATTGTATCTCCCTTTTTAATCTTCATACTAATTCTTTAGCCAAAGATGCTACTTTTTCAAACCCTTTTTCTTTTATTTCTCTGGCCACAGGACCAAATATCCTTCCTCCTCTTGGATTCTTTGTCTTACCTTCCAGAACAACACAGGCATTATCATCAAATCGAATATAGGAACCATCAGGCCTCCTGAGCTCCTTTCTCTGACGTATAATCAAGGCTCTTGTCACTTCATGTTTTTTAACTTCCCTTCTGGGCTCAACCACCTTTACTGTTCCCACAATAATATCCCCGATTCTAGCATAACGTTTTCTGGTGCCACCTAAAACATGGATGCATTGAATGACCTTTGCTCCGCTGTTATCTGCTACTTTTACTATTGAACGTAGTTGAATCATTTTTAAAAATTAAAGATTTATCTATTCTTTATATCTTGCCAATAACCCTCCACCTCTTATCCCTGCTCATGGGTCTGCATTCCTGGATTATAACCTTATCCCCTATCTTATACTCTTCCTTTTCATCATGGGCTTTGTACTTTTTATGAACCTTGTATCTCCTCTTGTATTTTGGATGCTTTTTTATTCTTTCCACCTCAATAACAACTGTTTTTTGCATCTTGTCTGAAATAACTACACCTTTCAACTGTTTTTTTGGCATAAATTAATATAATTAATTTCTTATTATATCTCTTTTAATAATGTCAGTATTCTGGCAATACCCCTTTTTACTTTTCGAACTTCCCTGATATTTTTAACCTTTCCCTCGGCTAAATCAAAACGTAAAACCCGCAATCGCTCCCTTGAATCCTGAAGAATCTTCTTCAAATCTGATTTTGATTTTTTCCGCAATTGAGTTGCTTTCATTTACTTTTTAATCATTTTAGTTTTAACCGGTAATTTATCTGATGCCTTTCTAAAGGCTTTCTCAGTTATCTCTTCTTTCACCCCTTCTAATTCAAAAATGATTCTTCCTGGCTTTATGGGATAAACATAATGAGAAAAAGAACCCTTTCCTCCTCCCATTGAAAACTCCACACCCTTGGACGTAACAGGTTTGTCAGGAAAAATTCTAATCCATAGCTTTCCTCCTTTTTTCAAATATCTCATGATTGCCTTTCTGGCAGCTTCAATCTATCTGGCAGTAATCCACTTAGTTTCCAAGCATTTCAATCCATAGGAACCGAAGACAAGCTTAGTCCCTCTGGTGGAAAGACCTTTTGACCTTCCTGTGAATCTTTTCTGGTATTTAAGTTTTCTGGGCTGCAATATGGCCATGCTCTAATCTGATGTTAAAATTTCTCTCCTTTATATATCCAAACCTTTATTCCTACAGCCCCATAGCTGCAAAAAGCCGTACCCTGGGCATAATCAATGTCAGCCCTCAAGGTCTGTCTTGGAAGCAAACCTTGTTTTAACCATTCTCTCCTAGCAATACTAATTCCATTCAATCTGCCAGACACCTCAACCCTTGCTCCTTTTACATCTCTCTGGCTTATGACTTTAGCTAAAGCTCTTTTTAAAACTCTCCTGTAAGACATTCTTTTTTCAATCTGGACAGCTATCCATTGAACAACCAAAGAAGCACAACTCCAGGGGTTTTTAATCTCTCTAATCTCAACATTTAATCCTGACTTCTTTTTTAAGATTTTTTGCTGCAGCTCTCTCCTTAATCTGTCAATTTCCTCTCCTCCCCGACCAATGATTAAACCAGGTCTGGCAGTAAAAATTATAATATTTATTTTACCAGCAGATCTCTCTATCACAATTCTTCCTACTCCAAACCTTTTCGTCTTCTTTTCAAGAAATTCCCTAATCTTAAAATCCTCCTCTAAATATGAGCTGAATTTCTTTTCGTAAAATCCCCTGGAATCCCAGTCTTCTATTCTTCTTATTCTGAATGCTTTTGGTTGAACCTTGTGTGACATATTATTATTTTGGGTTTAAAAAGCTTTTCTTCTAAAAAACCTTCTTAATCCTTTTCCTGTCTTTGTCCTGGCTCTCTTTATCTCTTGTCTTCTCTTTATTTTTTCTTTAAAGGCTTTTGGTTCTTCTGTTCTTAATCTTTCCTCACCTTCTTTTTTCTCAATCTCAGCTGCCTTTTCTTTTAACTTCTTTTTTCTCTTTCTGGCAGCAGCTTTCAATCTTTTCTTTTCCGGCTTTTTCTCAATCTCATCCAATACAATTGTGATATGAGAGCTTTTCTTCTGAATAATGTCTGCTCTTCCCCGAGCCCGGGGAAAAGTCCTTTTATTTTTTGTCCCTTCATTAACAAGAATCTTGGAGATGTAAAGATTTTTTTCATCTATCTTTAAATATTTATTCTTGGCATTGGCTACAGCTTGTCTCAACAGCTTTAATAAAGGCAGGGCAGCTTTTTTCCGGGTAAAATTCAAAACAGTCTGAGCTTTCTCAACTTTTTCTCCCCGAATTAAATCAGCAACCAATCTTACTTTCCGGGGGCTAATCCTTAAATAACTTAGTTTAGCAGTTGAAATCATATTAATAAAGATTATATATCTTAACAAACACTATTTTTCTGCTGTTCTTCATCTACCTTTTTTTCTCTATATCTCTCTGCATTTTTCCACCGTGTCTTGAGAACTTAGTGGTAGGAGAAAACTCACCAAGCTTGTGGCCAACCATGCTGTCATTAATCTTTACAGAAATGAATTCCTTTCCATTATGAACCAAGAAAGTGTAACCTATCATTTCTGGACTAATGACACAACTCCTTGCCCATGTCTTAATGGGTTCTTTCTTGTCGCCTTTTAATTTCTTCATTCTTCTCAATACCCTTGGATCAATGTATGGACCTTTTTTAAGACTCCTTGCCATATTATTTCTTTTTTCTTCGTTTAATAATTAATTTATCTGTCCATTTCTTTCTTCTTGTTCTCTTCCCAAGAGCGGGTTTGCCCCAGGGAGTCTTGGGATACTTCATTCCAATGGGACTCTTGCCTGATCCTCCTCCGTGGGGATGGTCTGGGGGACTCATCGCTGTTCCCCTGACAGTTGGCCTCCAGCCTTTCAGTCTTTTCCTTCCTGCCTTTCCTATTTTTTCAAATCTCTTCTCAGGATGGGAAACCTGACCTATGGAAGCAAAACAATCTGTAAAAACTTTTCTCACTTCCCTGGATGGCATCTTTAAATGGGTATAACCTCCTTCGTGAGCTAAAATCCTGGCTGAGGTACCTGCTGACCTTACCATCTTTCCTCCTCTATTAAATTCTAATTCAATGTTATAGACCTGGGTTCCCACCGGAATATTCTTTAATTTCATCCTGTTTCCAGTCTCAACCTTTGCCTTTTCTGAACAAATTATTTCATCATCTACCTTTAGACCAACAGGGGCTAAAATATATCCTTTCTGACCTTCTTCATACTCAATCAGGGCCAGAAAAGCAGTTCTGTTTGGATCATATTCCAAAGACACAACCTTTCCTTTAATGTCTAATTTTTCCTGACCAAAATCTATAATCCGATAGAGCCTTTTAACCCCTCCTCCTCTATGACGAACACTTATCCTGCCTGAACTAGACCTGCCTGCTCTTTTTTTAAAAGACAAAAGCAAGCTTTTTTCAGGCCTTTTCTTTGTTAATAATTTTCTTGATGATGCTTTTTTCCTCATGATGAAATTCTTTAAAAACAAAAGGGTAATTAACGAAGTAATTCTTCAATCTTTTGTCCCTGTTTTATTCTCACAATGGCTTTTTTATAACCTTTTCTCCATCCTGATATCCTTCCCAGTCTTCTTCTTTTTCTCGGCATCTTAATAATTCTAACTTTCAAAACCTTAACCTTGTATAACTTTTCAATCGCTTTCCTAATCTCAATCTTATTGGCATTTAAATAAACCTTAAAGGTATACTGGTTTTTTTTAATCAAATCCGTTGTCTTTTCCGTAATATGTGGGGATTTTAAAATGCGGAAAGCTAACCCGTCTTTTACCATCTTTCTTGGTTTTTTAGAAACCACTGGTGTTTCTTTTTTAACCTCTTTTTGTTTCTCAACAGGTTTTTCTTTCTTTTCTGTCTCAGATGACTTTTTCCTTTTTAAAATATCCCGTAAAGCCATGTTATTTATTGATTATTTTTCTTAAAAATGTTTCTTTTATTACCTTTATACTTTCCAGGGGCATGATTAAATATTTAAAAGACGTTAACTCCAAACAATTCAAATCTCTTGCCTGAATGGTTTCTGTGCTGGGAATATTTCTGGTTGCCAGAATTACATTCTTATCCAGCTTGGGCAACACAAGGAGAGAACTATCTTTTTTACAAGGAAGCTTGTTTAAAATCTCTGTCATCAGTCTGGTTTTCGGCTGGTTAATATTTAATTCATCCAATAAAATCATTAATTTATTCTTTACCTTGGCAGATAATGTCATAAAAAGAGCTGATCTTCTCATTTTCTTTGGAATCTTTTTTTTAAAGCTCTTTTCCTTTGTAGGTCCAAAGGTCACCCCTCCCCCTATCCAGATGGGAGATCTGATTGAACCGTGTCTTGCTCTTCCTAATCCTTTTTGACGCCAGGGTTTTCTTCCTCCTCCCCTAACCTCTGCCCTGTCTTTGGTGTGAGCTATCACCCTTCTTCTGTTTGACATCTGAGACACAACTACCTGGTGAATCAAATCAGGATTAATCTTTCTCTCAAAAATCTCCTTTGGCAGCAAGGCTTCTCCGGTCTTTTTGCCTTTTTGATTTAAAACCTCATACTTCATAATACTTTACTCTCTGCTTGTTATTTCTAAAAAGGTTCCTTTTCTTCCAGGAACCGCTCCTTTTACCATTAATAAATTATTTTCCGGGTCAACCTTAACAATCTTTAGGTTTTTGGTTGTGATTCTTTTTCCACCCATTCTTCCAGGCATCTTTTTGCCTTTAATAACCCTGGGAGGAGTTGAAGAACCTACTGAGCCCATGGTTCTGTGTTCATGTTTTGTTCCCCGGGTTTTTGGCCCTCCTTTAAAGCCCCACTTTTTCACCACTCCTGCAAAACCCTTTCCTTTTGAAATCCCGGAAAGAGACACAATATCCCCTTCCTCAAAAATCGATACATTAAATTCCTGCCCCAATTTATATTTTGAAACATCTGCTTTAAATTCCCTTAAATATCTAAAGGGTTTAATTTTCTGACTCTTTTTAACTTTATTGTCTTTTAATTTCTTAAATCCAATTTGAACAGATTCATAACCATCTATTTCTTTTGTCTTAATCTGCAAAACCTTACAGGGACCTGATTCAATCAATGTCACAGGAATCTGATTTCCTTGTTTATCAAAAATCTGAGACATTCCTATTTTTAATCCCAATATGAACTTCATGTTGTGTAAATTAAATAATAATTATTCATTAATTGAAAGCCGGGCATAGCCCGGCTCTCATCCACTGGCTATTTAAAATTAACTTTACGATTTTTTAAGATTTACTTTTAACATTTTAATTATTTTAATCTTGATTCTCCCCGTTCAAAAGATTATTTCCAAAAATTCCTTACTAATTTATCATTTACATTTTTATTTCTATATCTACGCCAGCCGGCATATTTAAACTCCTCAAGGCATCAAGCATTTTGGGATTGGGCTCTAATATATCAATCAATCTTTTATGAATCCTGATTTCAAACTGTTCCCTGCTCGTTTTATGAACAAAAGTAGATCTATTGACCGTATATTTATGAATCTCTGTTGGCAAAGGAACAGGACCTAAGATACTGACCCCGTAACGGGTAGCTACCTCAACAATCTGTTTAGCAGAGCTATCAATTACTTTATGATCATAAGCCCGCAATTTAATGCGGATCTTTGGCTTTACTTGTTCTTCAACTGTAGCTTTCTTTTTAACCATCTTAAAAGACCATCACCTTTGTAGTTTATATTTTGTAATCCGTGTTTCGGTATTTAATTTTGAAAGACTTTTTAATCTCTTAAACTACAAATAATTAAATCCTGATACTATTTTGTTATCTTTGTTACCACTCCTGCCCCCACTGTCTTTCCACCTTCTCTGATAGCAAATCTTTGCTTTTCTTCCATGGCAATCGGAGCTAAGAGTTTAATCTTTAAATTCACGGTGTCTCCCGGCATTACCATTTCTGTTCCTTCAGGCAGGGAAACATCCCCTGTCACATCAGTGGTTCTAAAATAAAACTGGGGTTTATAACCTGCAAAAAAGGGTGTATG
This sequence comes from bacterium, assembly GCA_030665965.1. Classification (GTDB taxonomy): domain Bacteria; phylum Patescibacteriota; class Minisyncoccia; order Minisyncoccales; family JANBVM01; genus DAOUYT01. Next base: position 21,688 of record DAOUYT010000004.1, on the reverse strand, counting down.
CCTTCCTCCTTCTTCTTTGGTTAAAACATAAATCTGAACATCAAATTCAGTGTGGGGAGTAATACTTCCTGGCTTGGCCAATACCTGTCCTCTTTCCACCTCTTCTTTTTTAACTCCTCTCAATAAGATTCCCACATTGTCTCCTGCTCTTCCTTCATCCAAAATCTTATTGAACATTTCAATGGAAACAGCAGTTGTCTTTATGGTTTTCTTTATACCCACCAATTCAACCTCTTCGTTTGGCTTGACAATCCCTCTTTCAATCCTTCCTGTAGCTACAGTACCACGACCAGCAATGGAAAAGACATCTTCTATTGCCATTAAAAATGGTTTATCTGTTTCTCTAGAAGGTTCTGGAATATATTCATCAACAGCTTTAATTAAGTCTAAGATTGGTTTTGCCTCTTTATCATCTATAGATTTAATATTGAGGGCTTTTAAAGCTGAACCTCTAATCATTGGAATTTCATCTCCTGGAAATTCATATTTTTTCAAAAGCTCTCTTAATTCTGATTCAACCAGCTCAATAATCTCAGGATCATCAACCATATCGCATTTATTGATGAAAACCACTATAGAGGAAAGACCCACCTGTCTGGCTAACAAAATATGCTCCCTGGTCTGGGGCATGGCACCGTCAACAGCTGACACAACAAGGATTGCTCCATCCATTTGAGCAGCTCCAGTAATCATGTTTTTTATGTAGTCAGCGTGTCCTGGACAATCAATCAAGGCATAATGACGCTTATCAGACTCATATTCAACATGGGAAACAGAAATAGTCAAACCCCTAGCCTTTTCCTCGGGAGCTGCATTTAAATCATCTACCCCGGCTTCTGAAGCTCTCAAACCTTTCAGTTTGGAAATCTTCAGGATGGCTGCTGTAGTGGTGGTCTTGCCATGAGCAACATGGCCAATGGTACCTATATTGACGTGAGGTTTTGTTCTCACAAATTTTTCTTTCTCTGCCATAATCAATCATGAAGCATGAAATATAAAACATGGAACATAATATAATGTTTCAGGTCTCAAATTTCAGGTTCCACAAAATTTTAATTATATTATTAATTTATTTAAATTTTTAAAATAAGTCAACCCCTTAATACCTTTATACCTATTATAAACTATTTCCTCTTTCCTTCAATGATTTCCTGGGTAATATTCTGGGGCACATTATTATAATAATCAAATTCCATTGTAAATGTTCCTCTGCCTTCAGTCAAGCTTCTCAGTGTGGTGGCATAACCAAACATCTCAGCCAAAGGCACATTAGCCTCAATAATCTTGAGATTTAACCTGTCTTTTGTTTCTTTAATCTTTCCTCTTCTGGCAGATAAATCCCCGATAACATCACCAAAGAATTCCGAGGGAACCACCACCTCAAGGTTCATTATGGGTTCCAATAAAACAGGCTTTGCTCTCTTGGCTGCCTGTTGAAGAGCTATGGAAGCTGCAATCTTAAAAGCGAATTCAGAAGAATCAACCTCATGAAAGGAACCATCATAAAGGGTGGCTGAAAAATCAATCAAAGGGTAACCTGCTATCACTCCTCTTTCCATTGCCTCTTTTATCCCTTTTTCAACAGCTGGAATAAACTCCCTGGGTATTGTTCCTCCTTTAATCTTATCTATAAATTCAAATCCTTTTCCCCTGTCTTTGGGCTCCAATTTAATCCAGACGTGTCCGTACTGACCCCTGCCTCCTGACTGCCTGATGTATTTACCTTCAGCTTCAGCACTAGCTTTTATTGTCTCTTTGTAGGCAACCTGGGGTTTACCAATATTTCCCTCAATCTTAAATTCTCTTTTCATTCTGTCAACAATAATCTCCAAGTGTAATTCACCCATACCAGAAATGATTGTTTCCCCTGTTTCTTCATCTCCCTTTACTCTAAAGGTAGGGTCTTCTTCTGACAATCTCTTTAAAGCTACATTCATTTTTTCCTCATCAATCTTGTTCTTGGGTTCAATCCGAATGGAGATGACAGGTTCTGGAAAAGTAATCTTTTCTAAAACAACAGGCTTATTTTTGTCACAAAGGGTATGACCTGTGGAGGTATTCTTTAGACCAACAGTAGAAGCAATATCTCCAGCAAAAATCTCATCAATATCCTCTCTCTTGTCAGCATGCATCCTTAAAATCCTGCCTATCCTTTCTTTTTCTCCACTGGTGGTGTTGAAAACATAAGAACCTTTCTTTAACATTCCTGAATAAACCCTGAAATAGCTTAAGGTGCCAACATAAGGATCACTGGCAATCTTAAACACTAAGGCAGAAAAGGGTTCTGAATCATCACTCTTTCTTTCAATGAGCTTTCCTGATTTTGGATCAGTTCCTTTAACAGGCGGAAGGTCAAGAGGATGGGGTAAATAATAAACTACTGCATCCAATAAGGATTGTACTCCTTTGTTCTTTAAGGATGAGCCGCAGAGCACCGGGATTAATTTATAGTCTAAGGTAGCTTTTCTTAAGGCTTTTCTTAATCCATCAATGGAAATCTCTTCTTTAGCTAAATATTTCTCCAACAGTTCTTCATCTTCAGCCGCAATCTTCTCCACCATTTTTTTTCTCCAGTCTTTGGCTTTTTCCAATAAATCAGAAGGAATGTCCTCTTGTTTAATAATTTCTCCAGAATCTCCCTCAAACCTGACAGCCTTCATCTTTAGCAAATCAATTATTCCTTCAAACTTCTCTTCTGTCCCGATAGGCAGCTGAATAGCTACTGCATTGGGAGATAGTTTTTCCCAAATGGATTTCAGACTCTTTTCAAAATCAGCTCCCATCCGATCCATTTTGTTTATAAAACAGATCCTGGGAACATTGAACTTATCAGCCTGGCGCCAAACAGTTTCTGATTGGGGCTCTACCCCGGCCACTCCGTCAAAAACAACCACTCCTCCGTCAAGGACGCGCAGAGACCTCTGAACCTCAGCAGTAAAATCAATGTGGCCCGGAGTGTCAATAATATTTATTTTGAATTCCTTTTCTCCTTTTAAGTCAGCAACCGACCAAAAACAGGTAATGGCAGCTGAAGTAATGGTAATTCCCCGCTCTCTCTCCTGGGCCATCCAGTCTGTAATGGTGGTACCTTTATCAACGCTACCAATCTTATGGGTGATGCCCGTGTAAAATAAAATTCGCTCGGTTGTTGTTGTTTTACCGGCGTCAATATGGGCTATGATTCCTATGTTACGATATTTTTCAAGCGGATAATCTCTCATATTAATGTTTACCACCTAAAATGAGCAAAAGCCCTGTTTGCCTCTGCCATCTTATGGGTATCATTTTTCCTTTTCACTGCCCAACCAGTATTATTGGCAGCATTAAGTAATTCTTCAGCCAAACTTTCCCTCATTGGTTTTCCTTTTTTTGATTTTGATGCCTGAATAATCCAACGCATGGCTAAAGCCAGCTTCCTATCCCCTCTTACTTCTCTTGGAATCTGATATGTGGCTCCTCCAACCCTCTTGGGTCTCACCTCTAAAAGAGGACTGGCATTTTTCATGGCTAATTTAAAAACCTCCAAAGGTTCTTTCTTTGTTTTTTCTTTTAAAATATCAAAGGCACCATAGACAATCTTTCTGGCAATTGTCTTTTTTCCCCGTCTCATCACATAATTGATGAATTTACCAACAGTCTCATCATTATATATAATATCTGGTGCAATTGTTCTTCTTTTTATTTTCTTTCTGCGAGCCATATATCGTGTCTGGTTAAGTTTTTAAGGATTATTTCTTTTCTCTTTTGGTTCCGTACTTTGATCTTACTTGTTTTCTTCCTTCAACCCCTATAACATCTAACACTCCTCTGACCACCTTGTAGTTTACCCCTGGCAAATCCTTTATTCTTGCTCCCCTGATTAAGATAACAGAGTGTTCCTGTAAATTATGTCCCTCTCCAGGAATATATGCAGTTACCTCTTGTCCGTTGCTTAAACGAACCCTTGCTACCTTTCTCAAAGCTGAATGGGGTTTTTTAGGAGTCATAGTAAAAACCTTAATACACACTCCTCTTTTAAAAGGAGACATATATCTTATTCTTCTATTTTTCAAAACATTAAAACCAAACTTAAAAACAGACGCCTTTCTACGCTTTTTAACTTTTTTTCTTCCTTTCTTAATTAATTGATGTATGGTGGGCATAAATAAAAAAATAAAAATAATTAAGTGCCCAGCACTTATACGATTAAATTTAACAAAAAATATGATTAAAGTCAATCTTAATTACTTAATAAAACCTGGGCTGAGTTTATTTAAAAGGCCAAACCCCTAAAGACCTGAAAACAAACCATAAAAAAGGTCTGCTGACCAGAAAACTAAACTGATGCCGCCAAAGAGAATAAAGAGGATAAGAAAGATAAGGTTGTATTTCAGTAAAAACATTTTAATATTTGACCGTTTATCTGGTAAAAAAGCAAAAAGGATGTGGTAACCATCAAGGGGTGGAAGAGGAACCAGATTGAATATCCCCCAGGCAAAGTTATAAAAAGCAATAATGCTAAAGAGCATTAACAGGCTCTGGGGCAAAACAAAGAATCTAATAATCAAGCTAAAGATTATGGCAATTAAAAAATTGGTTGAAGGACCTGCTATTGATACTTTTAATGTTCCCCATTTTTGATCCCTAAAGTTATAGGGATTCACAGGTACGGGTTTTGTCCATCCAAAAATAGGACCTCTTCCGCTTGTTGTAAAAAACAAAAACAAAGGTAAGATTACAGAACCGAAAAGGTCCAAATGCTTCAAGGGATTCAGGGTTAATCTGCCGGCATGCTTTGCTGTGGGGTCTCCCAGATAATAAGCCACACTGCCGTGGGCAATCTCATGAATAATAATTGAAAGAAGCAAAACAATTATTGAAAAGATGGTAATGGTAATATCCATAATTAAAAATTATATCACATCTTGCTAAATTATGAAAAACTTTATAAGATTATTATATCATGGCAAAAGAATGTCAAATCTGTGGAAAAAAATCACAAGGATTCAGGAAACTGGTTAAACTCAGAGGAAAGTATAATCCCAGTACAAAAAAAAGGAGATATCCCAATTTACAATGGACAAGGGTTCCTGTGGGAATAAAAAAAGAATCCTTTAAAGAGTTTGCTGGAAAAAGAATCCTAGCTTGTACAAAATGCATCAAGACACTTTCTAAAAAAAAGTAATTGTCTCGGGGTATAGGATAATGGTAGTCTACGCCCTTGGGGTGGGCGCTGCGGCGGTTCAATTCCGCCTACCCCGACCAAAAAACGCCTCTCAGAGGCGATTTTTGATACCCTGCTTTCCTCTGAAAAGCTCGTCCGGGAATATTCTAAGTGGGTATCTAAGATGTATCCCACGGGATACATTCATTATCAGATTCCCTTTAAAAGCTTATTACCAGACTTAACAGAAAAAGCAGGGCTACCTTTATTTTATCTTTCCTGAGCATCCTGTGTCAAATGATTTTAAAGATTAAAAACTTCAACCAGTTGTTTAATTAAAGAAACAACCATGGGAGAGGGTAACAAGCCATAAGAAGGAGCACCTTCATCATCTAAAACAATCCAGGGTTTTTCTTTTACTTTTACTTCTTTGGTCTCTTTGTCAAACTCAAAAACATATTCCGGGGTTATCTCATAATCATCGATAAGGTCTTTGGCTTTTTTCACCGGTACCGAATTCCTTAATAAAACCTTTGGAATGCCATAAAGGGAAAGTGATTGCTGAATTAATTTATCGTATGTCTTCAATCTTTCTTTTATTGGTTCAATCCCCAATTCATCTCCTTCTTTTAAAACCATACGAACTCCCCTGCAATCGGGATTGTCGCAGATTAAATAAAATTCATTGGTCTTCTGGTCAAAATCAACCTTTGAGGTGGGAAATAGTTTTAGATTTCTTGAGGTCTGACAAACAGGACAAATCCTTCTCCATTTAATTCTTTCATCAATTACTTTTTCAGGAACATCGATTAAGATAAAAACATCGGGGTCATCTCGATAACCAACCAAGTCTCTGAAAAACAAGGAAAAATCTATCTGACCCAGATTCCTGGGAAAGCCATCTACAAAAAGGGTTTTCTTTTCCATTTTCTCTATTTCTCTTTTAGTCAAGGTTAAAATCAAGTCTGTGGGCAATAGAGTCTTTGTACTACGGTTTTCCAAGCTGGAAATGATTTCATCCATTGAAAACCTTCCCCTGTAATTTTTTTTTAAAAAATCAAATAATTCTTTTTTCTGCTTTTCATCTGTCAATTCCTCATCTATTCTTCTAATCATGTCTCCTACGGAAAAATGTTCTATTCTTTCAGGATTAATAATCTGGGCAAACATCTTTGAATAAGTACCCTTGCCAGAGTTTTTCTTTCCCAGCAAATAAGCAATAAAGGTGTTTTCTTTTAAATATTCCCTTAATTTTTTAATCTCTTCTCCTGCTTTTGCCTCAAAATACTCTCTTTGCTCTTTGGGGTCTATTAAATTAAACTTTTTTTCAAGGCCCTTGATCTTTGTTTTAAAAAGAGGAAATTTAATCATAGATTTTTTGTTTTTTTTATTTCCATGCTTTCTCCGTCTGAAATAATCTTTATATCTCCATCAATATCTGTTCTTAGAACTGTTATATCATATTTATCTAAAACCTCCAAAACTTCTGGATGGGGATGGCCGTAAGAATTTTCTTTGCCAGCCGAGATTACGGCTATTTCAGGTTTAACTTTTTCTAAGAATTCTTCACAAGAAGAAGTCTTGCTGCCGTGATGACCAACCTTTAAAACATCAGAATCAAGATATAGTCCCCTATCAACAAGTTTTCTCTCTACTGATTTATAAAGGTCTCCGGTAAAGATAAAAGAATGATTATTAAAAACCAAACGGAGAGCAATTGAAGTGTTGTTGGTGTTTTTAAAATCTTTTCCTTCTAAATCTTCAAAAGGATATAATACATCAAGAAAGGTCTCTGGAAAAAATATCTTTTGATTTGCCTTTGCTATCTTTACCTGAACTATTTCCTCTTCAATTAATCTTTTCCATTCTTTATATTCTCCGGTATTTCTCAATATCCCTGTCCATAAAATATAATCTACTTCATATCTTTTTAAAACCTCAATTAAACCTGCGATATGGTCGTGCTCTGGATGTGTAAGGACAACCAAATCAATTGTCCTATCCCAGAAAGGCATTTCTTTGCCTAACTTTTCTAAAATGGCAGAGGTCGGACCTCCGTCAATTAAAATTTGATAATTATTTGGGGTTTCAATAAAAATAGCATCTCCTTGTCCTATATCAAAAAAAATAACCTCAAGAGATTGAGGTCTGTTTAAATCATAAACTACAGCCCAGGCAAAAGAATTAACCCAGAGCAAAACAAAAAAAATCCAGAAAATAAATCTTTTGTCTTTCTCTATCATTTTTTACACTATAAACAATTTGATTATTTACTTCAATAATAATCTTTGACAAAGATTGAAAAATACCTTAGAAATAAAATGGTATATTAAATTATAAATAAAAAAATAAAGGAGGTGAAATATGATGGAAAGAGCTGGATATATTGGACGTTTTATTAAATGTTGCCTTTTTCTCAAGAAAACGCTGATGGATTTATTTGTAGCAGAACGGGAATTCGATGACGAGTTTGAATACACAATATTAGATTTAGAAAGTAAAGATAAAAAATTACTAAATAACTTCGCCAGAAAAAGATGGAAAATAGACTGGGTGACCTCGACAATAGATTGGGAAAAACAAGAAACAATAATGAGGGTGTGTCTTAAAAGAAAGTTAGCATTAAGTAAAACTGACATCATTGTCCAACTATATGAAGAAATGAAGCCCTTGCTTTGTAAATCATAAGGTGCGTAAGCACCCCTTTTTAATTTTCGAGGAAATAAAACAGCGGGGGTCGGACCTCCGCTAATTAAAAAGGTGCGAAAGCACCCATCTTATTTTTAATAATTATTTTTTTACTTTTTTTTATTTCTTTTAAGAAGAAAAATGCCAGCCTAATTAATAGGCTGGCGTTTTTAAAAGACTTCCGGAAATCCTCTATCCTATGCTTTTCCCATAATTCTAAACATCTTTGTGCCGCAAACCGGACACGTTCCTGTCATAGCCCTTCTCTTTGTCCCTCCCTTTCCCTTCATGGTTATTTCCTTTTCATCAAGCATTGTTTGCTTTTTTTTACACTTTACGCAATATGCTATTGTTGCCATATATGTTATTAATTTCAATTAAACATTAATTAAGATTCAAAATTGCTCGACCTTTTAAAAATAATTAATTCCAAGCTAAGCCAGGAATCAACATTATCGAATTAATACGTCTCATTATTCTTATTATAGCTTAAATTAAGCAAAAATAGTAGTCAAGACTCCAATTATCCTTATAAACCCAATTTATCTGAAATTTCTTGCATTGAGGATAAAACAATCCCTATAAATTCTGGTAAGGGTAAGCTTAAATATTCCTGGCATTTTGCAATGATTTCCCTGTTTGCTCCCTTGGCAAAAGCTTTTTCTTTAAAACGCCTTAAAACATTTTCATCTTTTAAATCATTAATCTTTCTTGAAGGTAAAACCAGGGTGGCTGCCACAATGAGTCCTGTTAAAGGGTCAACACAAAATAAAGCTCTTGCCATTAATGTTTTAGGTTCAATTCCATGGATCTCGTTATGGGTTAAAACTGCATTACAAACCTCTTCATCAAATCCTAAGCTTCTTAATATTTCTGAACCCTTCTTTGAATGTAAATCAGGATTACCCTTAACTTTTTCATAATCAATATCGTGGACTAAACCGCAAATACTCCATTTTCTAATATCTTTGTTAAAATGCCCTGCCAATACCTTCATTGCAGCTTCTACTGCCAAACTATGCTTAATCAGGTTTTGATTCTTAAGGTTTTCTTTTAATAAATCTAATGCTTTATCTCTTTCCATAATTTTTAATATTAACATATTATACTTTAATTCTGGTTTCAGAAAAAATCACAAATATAGCAAGCTTGGATTACAGAAAAAGAGGAAGAGAAATCAGGGCTACTTTTCCAATTAATTTTATCAAAATATCTATTGCCGGACCTGAAGTATCTTTAAAAGGATCTCCTACCATATCACCAATTATTGCTGCCTGGTGAGCAGCAGACCCCTTACCTCCTAAGTTTCCAGCTTCAATATATTTTTTGGCATTATCCCAGGCTCCTCCGGCATTTGCCATGATTAGGGCAAGTGGAAAGCCAGCGATTAAACTTCCAGCTAAAATTCCAGCTAAACCTTCTACTCCTAAGAAAAATCCAACTAAAATTGGAACTAAAATGATTAAAATTCCAGGAAGAATCATCTATTTTAGGGATATTTTAGTAATAAGGTCAATACATCTTCCATAATCAGGTTTTACCTTTCCCTCTCTCAAACCAGGAATTTCTTTAAATTGTCTTCTTACCTCTTTAACTGTTTTTAACCCTCCTCTACTCACCCCTCTCATTAATAAAGAAGAAAACAAAAAAGGAAGCATGGCTCCAAGGAAAAGTCCAGCCATTACTTTAGGATTTGAAAGGTTAACTACCTCAAGGCGAGCAGCCTGAAAAAAAGCTGCTAACCAAGCCAGGGCAACTAAACCAGCCGAGCCAATAGCAAATCCTTTTCCAGCAGCAGCAGTAGTATTACCAACAGCATCTAAGGCTTCTGTTTTTTGACGCACTTCTTCTGGTAAACCAGCCATCTCAGAAATTCCAGCCGCATTATCAGCAATTGGACCATAACAATCAGCAGAAAGATTAATTCCCAAAACTCCCAAAATTCCAATTGAGGCAATAGCAATTCCATAAAGGCCCCCCAAATAATGGGTCAAAACCGTAGCCACTGCCACTCCTAAAATTGGTAAAAAGATACTTTCAATTCCAACTGAAAGTCCTTCAATAATCAAGATTGAGGCTCCGGTCTGAGAACTTTTAGCAATACTTAAAACTGGCGGTTTATCTTCTGCGGTATAGTATTCAGTAATCTTGCCAATCAAAAAACCAACTCCCAAACCCAGTAAAAAAGTATAAAAAAGATTAATTTGAACAAAAAGTTTAGAAATTATTAAGTAAGCAGCAATAACCATTAAGACATTAGCTATTAAAATTCCTCTTCCCATAGCTTTTTGGATTTCTTCTACTTGCTTATTAAATTCAGCCTTTTCGATTCCTTTGGAAACCTTAATAAAAAAGCTGCCTACAAGTGAGCTTAAAATTCCTGCTGAGGCCAAAATTATTGGCAAGGAAACACCCTTTATTCCATAGATATTCCAACCAATAACCATGGAGGCTATAATTGCTGAAACATAGGTTTCAAAAAGGTCAGAACCCATACCAGCAATATCCCCAACATTATCACCAACCTGGTCAGCAATGACAGCCGGGTTTCGGATGTCGTCCTCTGGAATTCCTATTTCAATCTTTCCAACTAAATCTGCTCCTATATCAGCACTCTTAGTAAAAATCCCACCTCCTACTCTTAAAAAAAGAGCTGTCAGAGAAGAGCCAAAAGCAAAACTTATTAAAAGCTCAACATCTTTAAAGAAAAACCAAATTACGCTAATACCTAACAACCCTAAACCAATTACTAAAAATCCCATCACCATTCCAGCCGAAAAAGCAATCTTGAAACCCTTGGAAAAACTAATCCTGGTAGCCTCGGTAGTCCTAACATTAGCTTGAGTTGAAACCATCATTCCTATATAGCCTGCCAGATAAGAAACTCCTGCCCCACTCAAAAAAATCAAAACCTTTAAAGGACTCTTGGTCATCAATCCCAATCCAAAAGCAATCAAGGCTAAAACTATAACCATTACTTTAAATTCTCTTCTCAAAAAAGCTTTAGCTCCTTCCCGAATGGCTTGAGATATCTCTATCATTTTACCTGAACCAGAAGAGGCTTGTTTTATTTTTTGAATTAAAAAAACGGCAAAAGCTATGGCGGAAAGAGAACTAATAATTGAAATTAAGTTTTCCATATTATTTAAAAGTTAGTTTTTTTATTAAATTAATATCGCAACCTATCTCAGATTTATTTAATGATATTAATTTAAAAACTATTGTCAAGAGAAAAACAGAGGTCCGTCCTCCAGCCCAGGGTGGCTTACCAAAATCTTTCTTACGATGTATAAATAGAATCTTTTCTAAAGCTGGGGGTGTTAAAGGTAAATATTCTCCTGCTTTTTCTTTAGCTCTGTCCTCTGCAGGAATAAGCATCCTTGCTGTAGCTACACCAGAAATCACTAAAATAGTTATTGCAACTAAAATTCCTAAACCTATTTTCTTCATTTTTAATATTTAAATTAGATTTTTAGTTTTCGACCTTTGCTCTTTATCTCTATTTTCAGTTCAAAATTCTCTTAATAAGAAGTCAAGCTTGAAACATTTTGTCTTACCCTTTAAATACTAATAAGTTAGGGCAAAAATTCCCATTTGACCTCTGACAATCAAAGTTGTAAGGTAAGACTATAGTTTTTTCAAAACTTCATAGGAGATGAATAATGAAAGAATGGGAATATAAAGATAAATATAAATTAATATCCTGTTTTGCCAAACTAGTAAACCATGATCTTCTTAATATAATAAATTATCTTAATTTAGCCTCTATTACGGTATTAGGAAAAACGACTGAGCCAGAGATATTGGAGATACTTAATGAATTTCCATTAAGATTTAAGACAATGGAAAGGATTATTAGAAATTTTGAAACAGTACTCAAGGAAGAAAAGTTAGAATATAAGAAAACAGCTGAGATTTTTAAGAAAGCAGTTTCTCTTTTTCCAGAATTAAAGGATATACAAATAAAATACGATTGTCCTGGATTATTATTGCTAGCAGATTCACGCTTAATGTCAGTTTTCCTGAATCTGTTAGACAATTCTTTAAAGTATGGGGGTAAAAATTTAACTAAAATAAGATTATATTGTAAACAAGAAGAAAATGGATTAAAACTGATTTTCGAGGACAATGGTAAAGGTGTGGCAAAAAAAGAGAAAGAGAAGATTTTTGAACAAGGATATGGAAGAGGTACTGGCCGGGGACTATATCTAGTCAGAAAAATAATCCAAAGCTACGGCTGGCAAATCAAAGAAACAGGTCAAGAATTAAAAGGTGCTCAATTTACTATCTTCATCCCAAATCCAAGAAAAAGAAGATAATAAACCGATATTTTAACAATCGGTTTTTTTTATTTAACAATAAAATTATTTTATTGATAAAAATCTGGCGTTTACTCATTTTGTTAACTCCTCAACCTCTTTTTTTCCTTCCTCCAATTCACTTTCTTGTTCTTTGTCTATTTTCAAAAGCAAGGCCTCAAATTCCCCTATGTGGGTTTTTTCCTCTTTTGCTATATCTATAAGAACTTTTTTAATATCTTCATTCTCGGTCATGGCTGCCAATTGTTCATAAAGGCTTACTGCATCCAATTCAGCTATCATGCCCAATCTCAATATTTCCTTATCTATATCTTTTTTATTTACCTTTTCAAGATTTATAGGTAGTTTTGACAACATGTTTTTACTTATTTTCAATTTTTGATTATTAAAGGTTCGACCTTTTCAAAAATTATTATAATTGTGAAGATAACGGTAACAAATCTAAAACAATTTTATCAATAACATCAGTGTTATTCCCAGTAAAAATACAAAAAAATAGATTACTGATTTTTTAACACTTGTCTGCTGTTTAATTTCCGGAACCAAATCAGACGAGGCAATATAAATAAAGCTTCCAGCAGCAAAGGGTAACAAATAAATAATGGATTTCCCTATCTTCTGTGAAAGCAAAAATCCCGCAATTCCACCAAAGATAACAGTGGAAGCTGATAAGAAATTCAAAAACAAGGCTTTCAGTTTTTTAAATCCTCCATAAATTAAAATTCCAAAATCCCCTATCTCCTGAGGAATCTCGTGTAGAGCCACCATTAAAGTAGTGGTTACTCCAACAGAAAATGAAACCATAAAAGAGCTGGCAATGATTAAACCATCAATAAAATTATGTATGCCATCTGAAATTAAAACCAGATAAGAAAATGGCATTATATCAGGATGCTCCCTGCTATGGTGATGATGCCACTTAATAAAGTTTTCTAAAATAAAGAAAGTACAAAACCCGAAAAGCAAATACAAAAAGAGATTAAAAACCTGATCTGATTCAGTCTTCTCGATTGCTTCTGGAATTAAATGTAAAAATGCTCCTCCCATTAAGGCTCCGGCAGAAAAAGCCACCAAAATCAATAAAACCTTATCTAATAATTTTTCCTTCAAGAATAAGGTTAAGGTTCCTGCAAAGGCAGTGAGACTAATCAAAAAAGTGGAAATAATTATATAAAATAGGGTAGTCATTATATTTAATCTGTTAATTTTACCTAGATAATTATTATATCTTAAATACAAATCAAATAATATTTTAATCTTCTTCCCTTACACCCAAAAAGGACAAAGCCGTATCAATAAAATAGATTCCGTTTTCCTGCCATTCTTTCTTTATTATCTCTGAATGTTCTTTATTGAATGTAATTGCTATGCCGCAATCTCCACCACCTGCTCCTGAAAGTTTTCCTGCTCCCTTGTTTTTATTGGCAATCCTGCTTAATTTTAACAGTTCCTCTGTCTCTATCATTACCCCAGATTTATCCCCAAGCTCTCTGAGATAATCCTCATTTCTTTTTATAAGTTCTAAGATTTTCTCTTTGTCATTGTTTTTCCATACCTTTATTAATTGTTCTACCAGATTTTTTATCCGGTCAAGAATCCTTTTATATTCTTTCTTGTTATTCTCCTTCCATCCATTTACCTGTCTTACCATTTCAGCAGTTAAAGAAGGTTGTCCTGTCCAACCCACAAGCAAGTTAAAATCATTGGGGATTTGAAGGGTCTCAACATGGAAGCCCGGCCACCTCATTTGTACAATTTCTCTAAGATTCTTATTTTCTTTAAATTGATTCATTAACCACTGGGAATCAAATCTCTTGTAAATTAAAATTCCCCCAAAGGTTGAAGCTGCAACATCAAAGCCAGAGCCTACTTTTCCTTGAGCAAGATAATGGCTAATGGCTGATAACTTATATATCTTTTCTTTTGACAGTTTTTCTTCTATGTCTTTACCATAAAATTTAAAAAGACCAGTAATACCAGCTACAACACTGGCTGCTGAAGAGCCGAAACCAATCGTTTTTACATCATCCCCTATCTTTATTGTTGTTTCCTCTCCCCATGTTCTAATTTCAAAAGGTTTAATTAAACCAAAGTATCTTAATACAGACTCAATTGCAGATTTTATAAAAAGGGTATCTTTCTTCTCTTTTTCTTTTAAACTTCTTTCAAATCTCAATTCATTTCCCTCAAATGAAGCTTTTAAATCCTCTATCCCAAAATCTTTAATGGATACATGAATGAATTCATCTTTAGATTCTTTTATCTCTGCAAAAACCCTTTTATCAACAGCCGCAACAATTAATGGATTTCCCACTTCTAAAACAGACCATTCACCTGCAATGCAAATTTTTCCCGGGGCTGATATCTTTACCATTTTAATTAATACCCTTGTTTTAAGAAGCTCTCGTTTTAATCACCTACCTTTTCCTCTGTCTCAATTAAAAAATCAAAATAAATGTTCATTGGTAATTTTTGCTCCCTCTCCTGGTTTTATAACAATAACATCTTTTACACCTTCTAATTTTTTACATCTCTTTATAATTGAATCAACATTCTTTTCCAGACACATAATCTTTACCTGAGGACCTGCATCGATTGTAAAATAACATTCCAATCCCTTATTCCGCCAGTCAATAACAGATTGTATTGTCTCTATGGTAGATTTATTCCAATAGATGATAGCAGGCTGGGTAGTTATCATTGTGGCATGCATTTTCAAACAATTTTCTTCAGATGTCCTTCCTACAAGAGTGAAATCTCTTTTTAGTATACCTTTCTTTACTTTTTCTATGTCTTGTTCAATGCCCAATAACCAGCTTTTGTACATTGGTGAAGTTGCAACCGTTCTAGCCATTCCTGCTCTGGAACTTATCTTTTTTTGTTTTTTAGAAGTGATACAAGCTATCATTCTAAAATCAGGCCAGTATGTTAAAGATGCTATCTGTTCTGCATAAGAATCAGAACCATCTTTTTTTTCTCCTTTTTTCCATTCAACAAAACCACCAAAAATAGACCTTGTTGCTGAACCCGACCCCCTTCTTGCAAGAATGCTCAAATCCTTTTTATCTAAATCCAAATTAAGAGCTTTGTTGAAGGCTGTAGCCAAAGCAGCAAATCCTGCTGCTGAAGAAGCTAAACCTGCTGCTGTCGGAAAGTTATTGTTGCTTACAATCTTTACCCTATCTTCTTCTTTCGTTTTCTCCCTAACTACCTTTAAAAATAAACCAATGTATTCATCATATTCCCTGGAACCCTCTCTCAATTCCCTACCGTTTAACACAAATATGTCTTCTTTGTATTTCTTATCAAACTCAACCGTGGTATGAGCATATAAGCCATCTGCTGTCATACTTATACTGGTGTTGTTTGGAAGTATGAGTTCTTTATTCCTCTTTCCCCAATATTTTACCAGAGCAATGTTAGCATTTGCTATAGCTGAAGCTTTCATATGTTTTTCACTTAAGCTTACTGTCAATACCAAGCTCTACTGCTTTTTTAATTTGAGGTAATTCCCAGGGAGCAATATTTTTCAATGAATTACCTTTGAAACCTTGAATAATCTTTATTCCTTCAACATCCAAAGCCACTCTGTTTATTGAAGCTAAAATCAATCCTGGCTCCCGCATTTCTCCTTCAGCTGGACCCTTTTTAATAAAGCATTTCCTGGCATCCATAATAATTAAGTCAGGATTAATAATCTTGTTTAATTCTGCTATCTTTTCCTGAATATATCCTAAATGAAGCCGAACCCGTTGAAAAGGCTTTATAAAACCAACGCTTAATTTCAAGCTCCCCGAAAACTGGGCTAAAAAATGGGTTTTTAGACAGGGAAGAAGGATTAATTTATCAGCCCGGTCTAAATATTCTGTTACAGAAACGCTTTTAAAGTATTTAGCCCCTGGTATCTCTTTTTTTATCCATTTACGCTCGTCAAAAACATAAATACGAGGAGGCGTCTTCATATCCTCCAATTCAAAAACCTTAAGTGTTTCCATTACCTTTCTGGTGTTCAAACTCATAGTAGAAGAATCACCAATCATTACTATCTTTGCCCCGCAATCATAGACTAATTCAGTTACAGCTTTTAAAAACTCTAAATCCGTGGAAGCTGGAGGAGGATCAGCTGTGTTAAAATTAGGTTTTAACAAAACCACTTCTCCTTTATTAATAAAGTGTTTTAACCCGCCAATTTCATCCACTGCATCCAAAATGGATTTTTTCAGATTTTCTTCAACCTTTACCTTTACCACCTTGTTCATATTATTCATTCTCTTTTAGATTTGATTTTTTAATTTTATCAAAAAATTGTCCTCTTGACGATTCCCTCTCTTATCCCTTCTGATTTTTGTTGAGAAAGATTAATCTTAAAGAAAAATGAGGGAGATTAAACCTTCCTCATTTTTAAGTTTCTTCACATAACCGCGAATCAAACTCTATTCTCAGTTGAATATAAAGAAAAATGCTCGTCTAGGGAATATTAAATTAAGAATGATAACAGTGAAGAATTCTCAGCTTCCTTACCAGTATCTTAATTACTCTGTAGGGAGATAAGGAGCACATGTCTCCTGAAGACTAACTAAAGCCTCTTGACACTGGGTGGCCTGGGTCATACATTCTTGTAATCCTATCTGAAGTTGGTCTATCCCGGCTCCACATTCTTGTAATTGAGCTCCCAGGTCTGTTGCCACAACTTTACATTTCATTAAACCTGAATATAAATAATAGCTAAGACCGATTAAAACAATTAATGCTATACCAAAAAAAATATCTTTTGTATTCATTTTTAATTTTACTGTTAATGCCAATAAAAATATTATCGACCTTTATTATTGATATATTTATTTTAGACTATCTGTCAGGAAAATAAAAGTTTTAAAACAGAATTCCTGGACAAAAACATTCAGTTCAAATGTCTTCTTGATTTTATCTATTAAAACCTCTCTTTATTGTATTCCAAAATCCACCTTCATGTTTTAATTCAATGTTCTTGTGAATAAACACTCCCTCTGATATAAAGAATTCTTCAGATTGATAAAAGGAATAGTTTTTTGCTGAAACAGTAAGGTAATATTTCCCTTCAGGGACAAAAAAGGCATATTCTCCAGTATCGTCAGTAATCTGAGGATTCTTCTGGTCATAAGCAGAGGCAGGCCATGATTCATATTGCTCAGTATAAGGATTAAAATAGTGAATGGTTACAATCGCATTAATAATCCTGGCCTTAAGTCCGTCTGGGTCCAGCCTGTATATGTATCCCCTAGGGTCAACAAGGGTCTGATTTTCTATTTCTTTGAGCTCGCCATCAATATAAGAGAGAGATGTCTTTATAATGTAGTCTCCTGGTACCGGAGGAATTGATATAGAGGCGGTGTAAATTCCATCTTTATCTGGGTCTTGAAAAACATATTCTTGTACCAACAATATCTTGGCTTGAGCCTCTTGGCCAGCTTGGGCAACATCACCCAAGAAGGAAATTAAATTAATAAAAGGAATATCTGCTGTTGTTTCAAAGAGTATCTTTCCAGTAATAGAGGTTACTGGTTTTGACGGTCTAATAAAGGCTTTAAAGCTAGCACCTGCTAATAAATTAAATCTGCCTTCAGGACCAAATTGCAAAGAAATGTTACCAAAGCTACTCTTTGCAATTAGAGTATCAAAAGGAATATCTTTAGGAACAAGAGTAGGTTGAGGAGGAATGTATTCTGGTACAACCAACTGAGGAATTTCTTTTTCTGGAGGTAAAATTCTTTTAATCCTTGACACCACTTTATCATAGGTTGAAACAATGGTCTTTATGACTTTTGAGACTACATCTCTTGTGGCATCAAATACGTCTTGTGTTGTTTGAGTAAAAATCTCTTCAATATCCTGCACAGTCTCTGTGGTTTTTAAAACTACATCTTTTGCAGTATCAGATATGTCTTGTGTTGTTTGGATAAAAATCTCTTCAATATCTTGGACAGTCTCTGTGGTTTTTAAAACTACATCTTTTGCAGTATCAGATATGTCTTGTGTTGTTTGAGTAAAAGTCTCTTTTATGAAGGACTCAATATCTTGTACAGTCTCTATGGTTTTTAAAATTACATCTTTTATTAAATCTAAAGTATCTTCTGTGACTTCCCGCACTCGCTGCAGAGGATAAGGCGGAAGAACCACTTCTTCTGGAGGAGGCGGTGGAACCACTGGCGGTACCTCTTCTTCAGGAACAGGAATAATCTCTTCTTCTAAGCTAGAAAGTGAATAAAGAGGAGAGAACGATGTCTCTATTCCATCACCATTTCTCGCTTTGACTCTAAAATTATAAGCAGCTCCTGGCTTTAAATTGTCTGAAGTCCAAAAATCAACTTGAACCCAGCCAGAATTTGTACCTAAAGTAACATTTTCAAAGAAAAGGCCAGAATTTCCAGAAGTAAGATTAGATAAGGTATCAACCAGTTCTACTGTAATACTATTTCCGGTTCTCTGTTTTAGCTTTAAGACTGTAGGCTCTTCAATTAAAGTATAAACCGCTGAAAACTCTCCGGAAAGGTTACTATACCAGGAGTCTCTAAAAGCTCTGACATATCTTTTGGAATACCTTGTATTTGGAGAAAGGCCTGTTTCATCCAGAAATTCTAAATCTGGGATTGAGGAAGATACAATCTCTTTATAATAACCATTCTGTTTAATATATAATTTAAATCCAGTTTCATCTGTAGCAGTATCAATAAAATACCATCTAATAGTCTCTTGCGAGATGGCCTTTGGAGTAGCAGCAATAGGGTCTCCGATGTAAATATAGATTCCTCCACTAGGAGGTGGCGCAGCAGGTGGAGGTTCCTCGGCTTCAGAAACTGTAAAACTAACCCCATTACTATTATAATCATTGCTTCTAATTATAACATTACCGGTCTCAGCACCACTGGGCACCTTGACGTCAATCTGAGTATCAGACCAGGCAGTAACATTGGCATCAGATACTTGAATAGCATTGTAAAATTTAACATTGTCTGTTGAGGTACTTTTTGAACCAGCAGCAGGACAGGTTCCTGTTTGACAAAAGTGATTGCCCAAGATTTGAACAGGATCTCCGGTCTCACCAGAATTAGGATTAAGACTGGTAATCCTGGGCAGGATTCTAAACGATGAGGTAGCAGTATGAGATTTATTACCGCTGGGCGAACTTCGCATAAGAATAACTGTTCCTGTATAATTATTGTCAGCAATGCTTGAAGGTACAGCAATACTCACGCTTGTATCTTGCCAGGAAGAGATAGTGGCATTCTCTCCCAGGATAGTGACTGTACCTGCAGTACCAAAGCGCAGACCAGTTAGGGTTATAGTTTCTCCCTCACGAGCTGCCCCACTAATTAAAGGAGTGACGATATTTGTAACCTTAGGGTAAACAAAGAAAGTAAGAGGAGTCTGATCATCCTGATCATCGGCTCTAATAATAAGTCCGTCAGAACCACTTCCGCCATAGGCTGTAGTAGAAGTTGGAATTGTAAAAGTGACAGATGTGGCGGTCCAATTAGAAACATCAGAGCAGGGTACGCTGTAAGTACCAATCTTTACCTCGGTTGATGGAGCAGAACAGGCAGAAGCGAAATAGGTGCCAGTAACAGTAATGCTTTGACCCGGCCGGCCACCGTCAAGTAAACCACCATCTGTATTATTAATAAATGAGGTGGCATCTGGTACACCGACAGAAAAAGTAACGCCATTTGATGTAAAGTTATTACTTTTTACTATTACTAGTCCGGTAGTAGCACCTGTCGGCACCTTAACTTCAATTGAAGCATCAGACCAGGCTGTAACATCGCTGTCAGGAACATTAACACCATTAAAGGTTATGGTCGAAGTAGAAGTATTTCTTTGCCCCGATGGCGGACAGGTGCCTGTCTGGCAAAAATGATTACCGCTAATGGTCACTGCATCACCCTCCAGTCCGTTATTGGGAATAAGGGAAATGATGCGAGGCAAAATCCTGAAATTAGTTGAGGTAACAGTTTTATTATCTGAAGGATTGGTTCGAGTAAGAACAATATCACCGGTATAAACATTATCTGGTATACTGGTCGGAATTTGCAATTCAACTGCCGTATCTGCATAGCTGGTTGTAGTGGCACTTTGACCCAAGACTGTAACAGTTCCATTAGTCCCGAATCGTGAACCATTAAGAGTGATTATGCCATCTGTATCACCATTTTGAAATTCTCGAGCAGTACTTGAAGCAAAACCAGTTGGCACGGTGATAGAATCTATTTTAGGATAGATAAAGAAGTCTTGACGCGCATCATCAGCAGTCCCGCCGACTGTAACCAAAAGACCATTTGATCCTGTACCGCCAAATGTAGTTGTTTGAGCAACAGGAATAGTCACCGAGAGAGAGGTTGTGGCAGCACTGTTGCAGGTTAAATCTGTGGTCTGAATTTGAACAGAGACATCAGCACAGCTCGTTGCAAATCCAACACCGCTGATGGTAAAAGTATCTCCATTTCTGCCGCCATCGGGAGG
Source organism: bacterium (assembly GCA_030665965.1). Lineage (GTDB taxonomy): Bacteria > Patescibacteriota > Minisyncoccia > Minisyncoccales > JANBVM01 > DAOUYT01. The sequence continues at coordinate 1,042 of DAOUYT010000004.1, read as the reverse complement.
TTGAGGATAGGCAATGGAAGTAACATCGGGACGAATGGAAGTGATACCAGCCAGTGTTACGGGCGCGCCTGTTTTATTTGGTGTGCCGGTTGTGCCAACATCAGCATCAACGGCAATTTGGAAATTAACCGTTTGGCCGCCAGTAGGATAATTTGCTCCATTTACTACATCAAAACGAACATAGAAATAATAGGTGGTGTCAGAGGAAACTACTAAAGAACCACTAACATTAGCTGTCTGATCAGCAGCAAAATTTGCAACGGTTGTACCATATTGACCGGTTGTGCCATTAGAAAAATTGTCGTCCGTATCATAAAATAAGGCTAAATTAGACAAATAAGTATCTGCTGCAGCTGTTCCTGTTTCGGTAATTTTAATTGAGGTGATTGTTTCTGATCCAAAAGAAATTGAAAGCGTAAAAGCGGCGCAGGTTGAAGAAGTAGTACAGCCAGTATCATTAACATACTGACTCGTTGCTCCTGAATCTAAACTCGCAACTTTGGGACCGCTGGTAACGTCTATTGTTAATGTGGTTTGCGGCGTAAACGGTGACCCTGCTGGAACCACTCCATCAGCTGAATAGTTTTCATTGGTGTCTTTAACAAAGAGCTTGTAGTGATAGGCTGTGCCATTGGTCAGGCCTGTGTCAGTGCAGGACGTTTCTGTAGAAGTGGCAATACAGGCCACAATGCTGGTTCCAATGGTGTTTCCAACAATGTAAGTGTTTCCTTCAACAGGGGTATCAGTGACTGTGGATGTTGCTCTCAAGACTACAGTGCTGTCTAAATCAGTAGATGTAGAGTTGGTCCAGTTCAGAGATACCTGGGTGTCTCCAGCTGAACCGCTGGCATCAGTAACATTGGCTGGTGATTGGTTGTCAATGGTAATGGTGGCGCTTCCCGTATCAGTACCTGATTGCTCATTGCTGCTGGTCCAGGCAGTTATGGTACCTGTAACAGTATAGTCAGAGCCTGGTGGAGCAGGCATATTGGCATGGGTTTTGGGAGTGATGCGTATCTTGAATTGGGTGAGGGTGGTGTTG
>DAOUYT010000007.1 GCA_030665965.1 bacterium | reverse complement strand
GGTTTTTAGAGAATTACGGAGTTAAAATACCTATAATGGGACGATGTTAAAACCTGTTTTAGTGTGTAACTCTTTTCTCTAGCTCCTTTTTTGCCATCTTTAGGGTTTCGTTAATAAATTGATCTTTACTCTTTGTATACGTTTCACGGTCATTAGTATATTTTTCAGCCAACCTTCTTTTTAGTTCAGTATATTGTTTGGCACGTGAAGAGTTTTTGCGAAGGTAATTACGAAAGAGCAAATCCCTTTTCCAGTAGTCGCTGTTATATATTGTTACGTGAATATAATGAGTGCGTTTTGTCTCTGGTCCCTTCACATATAATTCTTGCCCTTTTAGTTTCTCCTTGGTGCGTCCTGGGACAAATGGACGATACGAATAACCTAGCTTCTTAAACTTTCCTTTCATGCCCCGTGCAATCTCTAAAGATTTAACGCCAATGTTTATATCAATAATCGGTTTTGCGGAAATGCCAAGAATAGCTGTGCTACCAACGTGTTCGATGGCCTTAATTGTATCACCGAATGTTTTTTTGAAGCGTTGTTTCTCTTTCTTAAAAAGTTCTGCCCATTTTGGATTGTAAGGTATCAGTTTTACCGTTTTTCTTTTTAAACCAATAATCATAAATCTTCAGTAATTTATTTAACTTTTTTCTCATTCTACCAAAAAATCGCCTTCTTGGCGATTTTCTTTTTTATTATGTTTCTCGGTCACCCGAAAAGCTCACTATCCTGCTCCGAGGGACGGACGATGTTAGAACCTGTTTGGTTGACAAAAGAAATTTCCCAAAAGTCCACCGAAGACGGAAAACACCAAGTATTAGACTATTTAAATAAGCCCATAAGCATATCGAATCGTTCATTGCTTGCCCGTTCTGCTTTTTTGAATGAATCTACTGTAATAACTGTCTCTTGATTTTCTTTAATCTCAAATTCTGTAAAGGATATTGGTTTATCCTCGGGACCCTCACCCAGACCACAAATTATTTTATATTTTCCTTCGGGCAAACTAGCTTTAATATACCCTTGGTTACCACTAGGTCCGGCACTTTCGTATTTCTGCCGTAAAGTATTAAAGCCTACGCTATAAAACCCTGCTGGCGAAAGTATGGTTTTATATTCTTGCGAATGAGGATCTTGAAGATGCCACCAACACTTAAACTTTGATTTATGTATTATACAACTCTCCACTCTCTCCCATTCTGGCTTATCCGTACAATTCTCCTTCTCTGTTAAAGAGAACTTAGTAAAATCACGATTGACATATATCTTTGTATCTGAGAAGGGAAAAGTTATATTACCAAACCCTTTTTTGGGAATTGATTTTGTTTTATAATAAATTACATTTTTGAATTCAATTAATTTGCTTCCGCTTCCAAATTCTATAAAAATAGATTTTTTGAATTCATAGGGTTCATTTACAACTGTCCGAATTAAAGGTTGAGAACCAAAGTATGGTTCACCCGATCCAAAGGTTGCTTCAATAGTCATCCATTTTCCATTAACATAAACATCATTAAAAGCATGGGCTAAAAGTACAGACCTGGCTGGAATTCCGGCTAATCTCATCATAGCTGTAGTTAAAAAAGAGGAATCTAAACAGACACCTTCTTCTGCATTAAAAATATCAATAACTGAACCCCATCGATTTGCAATACTCGTCCCCTCCTCGCCATCGCCATACTGCTTGGAATGCATAACCCAGGTAGCGATAGCGTTGGCTTTATCAAAATCATTATCTAAACCTTTCGTAATTTCATTAACCTTATCTATCATGGGTTGGTAGTGTCGCCAATCACTAGGAGGAGTATAGCCGACACTATCTCCTAAATAATCTGCGGGGTCGTTGGAGGCAATTAAATCCCAAGTTTTTGGAGGTTCACAATCTTTATCTATTTGATATGGGCAACCAATGGGACAAACATTGTCACCAGATATACAAGAAACTACCGGTGGTATCTCAGTTTTTTCTCTCGGTACCCACCAGTATTGATAAACTAAAATTCCTCCGGCAATAAAAGCAATAAGAATAATTAAAATCCAAATTTTAGAAAAAGCCTTGTTTTGCATAATAGTTTTGGATTAATAATCTTCTTTTATTCTACCAAAAAACCGCCGAATTGGCGATTTCTCTATGTAATTACATCCAATTATATGCAATTTTATACAATTTAGCTCCGGCGGTAGGACTCGAACCTACAACCTAGTGCTTACACATTATCCTAGTGTTTCCACTAGGGGTGGACTATCTCATCTCCGAGACGTAGAAGTCTTACGGAGCGGGGCGCTTCCCCATCCAGAAATAAAATATTCTGGACTAGTACTCCCTTCCAGGATAGTCTCTGAACCTTCCATGAACCCTACGGTTCAGGGCTTGGCTGCGGATTACCATATTTTAACTTTTCTTAAAACTTAGGCTTCCCGCAATTCACCCCGTTTTTCAACCTCGATTTCTCGAAGAAGCTGCGATATTTCACAGGCACCCGCGCTACCATTGCGCCACGCCGGAATGTTTATTTTTTGAAAACCCCTGAAATCCAACCCATTATTCTTCGATGTAAATTTACATCACTTATTTTTATTCTAAACACCCCATAACGATGTTTCACTTTCCTTAATCTATGAGGATTATTCTTAGCAATATAGGTTTTTGTAAATTGTTTAAGAGGAATCTTGGTTATTTTCGACCAATATTTTTTTGCTTCTATTCTATTGAGATTATCATGAATATATAAACTTCCCCTTAATCTCTTTTCAGAAACCTTACAGAATTCCCGAAGCCAGTTAGCCATAAATTTAATAGCTTTTGGGTCAGAATTGGTGATGGAAACATCTCCATCTGTTTTACCTCCCTCTCCATAATATAAGGATATCCCCGCTATAAATCTATCGTGCTTTGAAATATTCCCTACTTCTTTTTTACCTTTTGCTATTAATTTACGAGTTAACTCCTCCCTCTCTCTTTGTTTTTTCTTGGCTCCAATAATACTTCCTTTAAGAGCACCTGTCCTTTTGTTCAAATATAGTCTTTCCAATTGTTTTCTACTTAACTGAATATCGCGCACCCATAAACTCACAGAAGATCTTGAAACACCCAATCTCTTCTGAATTGTTTTAACTGATAATCCTTTCTTTCGTAGTTCTCTAGCTTTCAATTTTAACTTCAGTTTTCCTGCGTAACCCATTATTTAATTCTTTCATTCTGAACCCTGAATGTCAAGCTATATAACCTTTGTTCTACTATTAGATTATCGTGTAATATATAAACTTCTAGTTTAATATAATCTAAATTTTAAAATTTGTGAAGTCCTTTGTATAAAATGTTATTTTCTCCCTTAAATACCAACCTAATATCCTTTTAACTTTTTCAATTTTCGGTGCTGACGGATTTTTTCAAGGGCTTTTGCTTCAATCTGACGAATCCTTTCCCGGGTTACCCCAAACACCTGACCCACCTCTTCTAAGGTATGAGTAATTTCATCTTCCAAACCAAATCTCATTGACAGAATCTTTTGTTCTCTGGGGGTTAAATCAACCAAGATCTCTTCTAGTCTTTCTCTAAGCAAAACCCTGGCTGCCTCCAAGGATGGAGGAATTGTTTTTTCGTCTTTAATAAATTCACTCAAAACTGAATTATCATCGGCATCACCTACCGGTGTATACAAGGATACTGTCTGCTGGGAAATCTTCCTTAAATGATGGACCTTATGTACTTCAATCCCCATCTCAGCTGCAATCTCTTCAGGTAAAGGATCTCTGCCTAAGTTCTTTAAAAGCCTTTTCTTTGCCTTGTTATACTTTGAAAGGGTCTCCACCATATGAACCGGTATCCTGATGGTTCTTGACTGGTCAGCCAAAGCCCGACTGATTGCCTGCCTTATCCACCAGGTAGCATAGGTTGAAAACTTATATCCTCTCCTCCAATCAAACTTCACAACAGCCCGGAACAGACCCAGGTTTCCTTCCTGAATCAAATCAAGAATGGTTAAATTAGGAGACCTGCCAATGTATCTCTTAGCAATTGAAACCACCAATCTCAAATTGGCTCTGGCTAACTTCTTTTTTGCCTCCTCATCCCCTTTTTCAATCCTTTTTGCCAGCTCCTTTTCTCCATCAGCAGTTAAAAAAGAAACCTTTCCAATCTCTTTTAAATACATTTGCACAGGGTCAATCTTTCTTCTTGCAGCCTTTGCTTTTCCTTTCTTTTTTATTATTAAAAACTCTTTTACCTCTTTTACCTCAATTCCTTTTTCTTCCAAGCTTTCATAAAGTTGTTCCAAACCCTTAATGTCTTTTTCAGCTTTAGGAAAAGAATAGAGAATTTCAGACATGGTAACAAAACCTCTTTCTTGACCTTTTTTAATCAAGTTCTCAATCTTATCTTGAGGGAAAAACTTTCTAGAACGAGGTTTAAGAATTTTTCTTTTTTTCCTTCTTTTTTTTGTTTTTTTCTTTACTGCGGTCTTTCTTCTCTTTATCTTTTTTTTCTTCTTTACTTTCTTTTTGATTTTTTTAACCTTCAATCTCTTTCTTTTTGGTCCTGCTTTGCTTTTTTTCTTCCTTTGTTTTCTCTTTTTTGATTTTGTTTTTTTTCTTTCCATAAAACCTGGTTTAACCACTGATTATCTTTTTTGACCATTGGTTAAACTTATTGATTAGCTTTCCAATTTTTTCAGAATCTTTCTCCTCCTCAGCCCTCTTAATCTCAAGAGAAATCTCCTCTAACTTATCTTTAACCGTGAGGGATTTAATTTCTTTTAAGCAGAATTTTATTTCAGACACAATATCTTCTTGCTCTATCTCTTCAATATCTGCCTTCAGACTAAGATAAGCAAGGAAATTATTTGCTTCAGGGGAAAGATTTTTTCTGTCCTCAAAATTTTTAATAATGGCTTGGACTTTGGGTGAAAAACAAGAAACAACTTCCCTGTCAATGAGATTGAAGTGTTCAGGCTTTTTTACAATTAAACCCATTAACCTTTCTTCCAGCAATTCTTTTCTTGTCTTTTGAAGAACCGGATTTTGAGACTCCATAACCGATATTTCAACATCTGAATCCTTGCTCTCTTTTGTTTTTTTCAATTCCTCTTCAATGTCTTTTTCTTTCACATTGAGTCTCTTTGCCAGTTCTTGAACCCAGAAAGACTGTTCAATTCTATTTGGAATTCTTTTTATCACAGGCAGGAGAACATTCGAAATATCTCTCTTGCCATCCGGGGTTTTTCCATCAAACCGGGAAAATGCATTTTGAAAATAAAAATCTAAGATTGACAAAGAATTATCAACCAATTTTTTAAACTCCTCTGGGTCTGCTGAAATAACGTCAGCTGGATCTTTGTTTTCAGGAAATTTGACCACTTTTAAATTAAAACCTCTGGATTGAGCCAAATCTATTCCCCTCTTGGTGGCTGCATCTCCTGCAAAATCCATATCAAAGGCTAAAAACAGATTATTGGAATATCTTTTGAGAATAGACAGCTGATAAGGAGTTAAAGCAGTGCCTGAAGTAGCAACGATGTTTAATATTCCTGACTGATGAGCCATAATCACATCAATGTAACCTTCCACCAAAATACAAAAATCCTTTCTTCTTATTTCTACCTTTGCCTTGTCCAACCCATATAAAATCTTACCTTTATCGTACAAAAGGGTATTGGATGTATTGATGTATTTGGCAGTCTGACTGTCTTTTTTAAGCACCCTTCCTCCAAAACCAATTACCTGGGAATTGAAATCTAAGACAGGAAAAGTAATCCTTCCCCTGAACCTATCGTAATATCTACCCTCTTCATTTTTTATTACCAGACCTGTTTTTTCAATCTCTTCCCTTTGATATTCTTTGGGAACCAAAAAATCAGATAATCCCTGCCAGATGTCCGGGGACCAACCCAGTCTCCATGTCTTGATTGATTCTTCATTTATTCCTCTTTTTAAAAGATATTCTTTTGCTTGTTTCCCTCGGGAACTGTTTCCCAGTTGCCTCTCAAAGAATTTACTTGCCAATCCACAAATCTCATATAGTCTCTGTCTCTTGGTTCTTGATTCCGGCCTCACCTGTTTTAATTCCACGCCAGCTTTCTGGGCTAAAATACGCAGGGTGTCACCAAATTCCAAGCCCTCTATCTTCATTACAAAATCAAAAATACTATGACCTTCATTGCAGCCAAAGCAATGCCATATCTGTCTGGCCGGAGACACAAAAAGAGAGGGTGTTTTTTCAGAATGAAAAGGACACAGTGCTTTGTAATTTGCCCCTGCTTTTATTAATTTAATATAGCTGCCAATAACCTCAACTATATCCAGCTTTGATTTTATTTCCTCAATAGGAGAAGAGAACATAAAAAATAAGGAAACACCAACTATTAAACAAATTAAGTATTTCTGATATAATTTATATCAGAAATATGCGTATTGCTCAAGTAGCGCCACTTTGGATTCCTGTACCACCTTATACCTATGGCGGGACCGAACTTATTGTCTCATGGCTTTGTGATGAATTGGTGAGACGAGGACACGAGGTTACCCTCTTTGCCACCGAAGATTCCAAGACCTCAGCCCATTTAATCCCGGTCTGGCCCAGGTCTTTATGGAGGGCAAAACTAAAAACCCCTCATGCTGTTTATTCTTTGCTTTATGAAAAATTAATTTCTCTCCAGGATAATTTTGACATTATCCATGACCACTGCGAATTCTACACCACTCCCTACACAAGATTCCTGAAACCCAAAATAGTAACCACCTTGCACCATCCCCTGACAGAAGAAACAACCATTCTGTATAAAAAATTTCCCAACATTAACTTTGTTTCCATTTCCAAAAATCAAAGAAGGTCAGGGCCCGGAATAAACATTGTAAAGACAATCTATCACGGTCTGCCTATTGAAAGGTATCAGTTCAATCCAACGCCCCAAAATTATATCTTATGGCTTTCCAAGATTGCACCTGAAAAAGGAATAGCTGAAGCCATTGATATTGCCAAATTAAGCGGAGAGAACCTCATCATATCTGGAAACATCTTACCCAACTATGCAGATTATTTTAACTTCAGGATTAAACCCTTAATCAACGGCAAGAAGATTCAATTTGCCGGTGCTTCAGATTTCAAAAAAAAGATTGAATTAATAAAAAATGCAAAGGTCTTTATATTTCCTGTAAAAAGACCTGAACCCTTTGGTCTGGTGGTCATAGAAGCTATGGCCTGCGGAACACCGGTCATTGCCTATAAAGAAGGGGCTATGCCAGAGTTAATTGAAGACGGAAAAACAGGATTTCTGGTAAGTTCTGTAGAACAAGCCTGCCAGGCCCTAAAAAAAATTAAAACAATCTCCAGAAATGATTGCCAGGAACACATCAAGAAGAATTTCAATCTGAAAAGAATGGTCAACAGATATGAAAAACTTTATAAAAAGATGTTGAAGTCAAAAAACACTCCTTAAATTATGAAAAAACTAAAAATAGCCCAAATAGCTCCTCTCTGGTTTCCCATTCCCCCTAAAAAATACGGGGGCACTGAAAGAATCATCTCTTATCTAACAGAGGGGCTGATTAAAAAAGGACACAAGGTGACCCTTTTTGCCCCGGGTGATTCAAAAACCAAATCAAAATTAATTTCTATTACCAAGAAAGGATTAATTTCTCAAAAGATTCCCTGGAGTGACTGGTGGTGGAACAATCTTAATTATTCATTTGCTTTTGAAAGAGCAAAAGATTTTGACATCATTCATTCTCACTGGACACCTCTGGGAATGTATTTACAAAGATTTGTTAAAACCCCTGTCTTGCATACCTTTCACAATCTTCCTAAAAAAGGTGATCATCGGTGGTCAATCCTTGCTCATTATAAAAAAGATTCAAATGTGGTTTTCATCTCCAAGAACCAGATGAAAAATTCACCCATCAGGTTTAAAAAAGAATGGATGGTTTACAATGGAATAAACATTTCCCAATTTAAATTAAATAAAAAACCAGGCAAGCACTTTATCTGGATTGGCAGAGTCTGTAAAGACAAAGGAATAGAAAATGCTGTAAAAGTGGCAAGGAAATCAGGAATCACTATTTTATTGGCAGGACAGCTGCAGCCAAAATATGAAGAATATTTTGAAAAGAAAATTAAACCTTATCTGGGAAAGAAGATTAAATACATAGGAGAACTGAGTCAAAAACAGTTATCTTCATTTTACGGCAGAGCCCAGGCCTTTATCTACCCTATTGAGTGGCAGGAACCCTTTGGTTTATGCATGGTAGAAGCCCAGGCCTGCGGCACCCCTGTTATCACCTTCAATAAAGGTTCAACAAAAGAACTGGTAAAAAACGGAAAAACCGGTTTTGTAATACCTTTTCTTGATAAAAACAAAAGGAAAAATATAAAGGGATTGCAAGAAGCCATAAAAAAAATTGATAAAATAAAAAGACAAGACTGCAGGAAATGGGTAAAAGAAAATTGGACCCTGGAAAAAATGGTAAATAATTCCGAAAAGGTTTATTATCAAATAATAAATAAAGAATTATGAAAAAGAAACTCAAGATAGCCCAAATAGCTCCCCTCTGGTTTCCCATTCCTCCTGAAAAATACGGAGGCACTGAATGGATTGTTTACAGTTTATGTGAGGAGCTCAAGAAACTGGGGCACCAGGTCACCCTTTTTGCCTCAGGTGACTCAAAGGTTCCCTGTAAACTGGTTCCTGCCCATCCCCGTTCTTTAATAAAACAAGGAATCTCCTGGCAAGACAAAACATATAACATTCTAAATTTAAGTGAGGCATTTAAAAGAGCTTCAAACTTTGACATTATTCACACCCATATAGATTTGTGGGAATTGTATTTCCCCCAGTTAGTGAAAACTCCTACCTTGCACACAATCCACAATCCCCTATACTCTGGTCATAAAAAAAATTCCCGTCTTTTTATCTTCAAGCATTTCAAAAATAACAATTACGTTGCCATATCCAAAGCCCAAAAAAGACTCTCCAGGGTAAAATTAAACTTTGTTGATGTTATCTATAATGGAATAAGGATTAAAGAGTTTAAATTTAATCCCAAACCAAAAGAACATTTCATATGGTGTGCCAGGATTGATAAATACAAAGGAATAGAAAATGCAATTCAAATAGCCAAAAAAGCAAAGATAAAATTGGTCTTGGCAGGGAGATTAGATACTGGTCAGGAAAACTATTTCAAAAAAAAGATTAAGCCTCATTTGGGCAAACAGATTAAGTATATCGGAGAATATTCAAGGGAACAGAAATCTGATTTCTTTGGTTCAGCTAAAGCCCTTATTTATCCCATATTATGGCATGAACCTTTCGGACTCAATATGGCAGAAGCCCAGGCCTGCGGCACCCCTGTTATTGCCTTTAAAATGGGTTCTGTACCAGAGGTGGTAAAAGATAAAAAAACAGGTTTTGTTGTAAAAAACATCAAGGAAGCTGTAAAAGCAGTAAAAAAGATTGACCAAATCAAAAGACAAGACTGCAGAAAATGGGTGGAAGAAAAATTCACCCAAAAAGTAATGGTTAAGAATTATGAGAAACTATATTACAAGCTTATAAAAAAACATGGATGATGCTAGAAAGGAAAAAATCCTTATTTCAAACATTAATGAAAAAATTAAAGAAAAGATAAAAGAGCTGGATTTAAAACCTGAGGTATCCCTTCAAAGATTTACCAACATACACAAAGACGGAAAACACCGCTATTTCAGCCCCTGTTTAACAAGAAATAAAAAAACAGTGGCTTTTTATGCCAGACTCCACAACAATCCAGACGCAAAAGAAAAGTTCATCAGGGAAATCAATTTCTTCAAGAGATTAAAAACAGTTAACCTAGAAATCAAAAAGATAATACCTGATATCTTAAATTACGGAATTGAAGAGGATTTTGAATGGTTGATAAGGGAGTATCCCAAATCCCCTCCCTTGGGTCACAGTCGAAACCTCACCCAACAACCTTTCCCGGGAATGATTGAAAAGATCACAAAGGCCATATTGGAAATCTCCCAGATTCATCCTGAAACCTTTCTGAAATTAAAAAGGTTTAATTGTCAAAGCTATCTCAGTACCAGCACATATGAGGATTTTGCCAGAAGGAAAATAATCTCAGGGGAACTTTCAGAAAAAATTCTAAAAATGATAAAGGAAAATCTCCCTTTGCTTGAAAAAGAAAACAGGTATTTCTGTCACGGAGACCTGAATCTGGGTAATATCTTATCAGACCAAAAAAACATCTGGATCATTGATTGGGAACTGATTCATTTGAATAATTTTGCTTATGACATTGGTTATCTCTGGGCTCATCTGTGGGAAGCAAAAAAAACCTTCAGGCAAAGATTAATTCAATCTTTCCTGAACAGCTTGAATTATCAAAGGCTTTCAAGCTTTAAAAAGCTTTTCCCTGTGGTTATCTCTTATCTCTCTCTGGGAGGCATTGAATATAGAAAAGGGAAAGAAAAAATAGAAGTTTTAAAAAAAAGAAGAATTTTTAATCTCAACCTTTTAAAGAATTGCTTAAATTTTAAAAAATTAATTAAGCTATGAAGAAAAAATTAAAAATTGCTATATTCTGCACAAACGAGTGGCCTACCCCCCCACCCCAGAATATCTTCTATGCTCCCTTATGGATAGCTTATTATACAGCTGAAAGATTAGCCAAAAAAGGACACAAGGTTTTTTACTTTGGTTCCAAAGAATCAAAATTAAAACATGCAAGGTTGGTATCTTTTGGAATACCAGCTATAAAATACAATAAAAAACTTTCACCTTTTTTACCCTCTCAAAACGAAACCGTGGTAAATCTTTACGAACAGATAATGATTTCAAAAGTTTATGAGATGAATCAAAAAGAAAACTTTGATATCATCCATATCCATCCTTATAAAAGGTGCATTCCTTTTGCTTCTCTTGTCAAAACCCCAACTGTAATTACCATCCATGACCCCATAAAAGGACTCACAAAGCATATCTTAGCCCTTACCAAAAAAATACCTCAAATCTTCTTGGTCTCTATTTCAAACAGCCAGAGAAAGCCTTTATTGAAATTAAATTATGGAGGCACGGTATACAATGGATTGGATATTAAGGATTACAAATTTAACAAAAAACCAAAGGAATATTTTGTGGCTGCTGGAAGGTTTGTTCCAGAAAAAGGGATTGACCTGGCAATAAAAGCAGCAAAAAAAGCAAGGGTAAGGTTAAAGATTGCCGGAGGTCCAAGAAACCAATTCTTCAGTGAAAAAATTAAACCTTATTTGAATAAAGATATACAATATGTAGGAATGATAGATTATTTAAAAATGGGAGACTTTTATGGTTAGGCAAAAGCATTGCTTTATCCCCACCAATGGGAAGAACCCTTTGGTCTGGTGTTTATTGAAGCTATGGCCTGCGGAACACCAATCATTGCTTTTGACAGAGGTTCAGCCAAAGAAATAATAAAACACGGAAAAACAGGATTCATTGTAAAGAACATTGAAGAAATGGCAAAGGCAATAAAAAAAATCGACAAAATAAAAAGGGAAGATTGTCGAAAATTAGTCAAAGAGAACTTTACGGTTGAAACAATGACACAAGCTTATGAAAAGGTTTATTATAAGATTCTCAGTCAGAAAGGAAATTAAAGAGAGCTGCTGAAGACCAGGCCTGGGGATAACAGGGTTTATTTCTCATCTCCAAGGTAACCTTTTCATTAATCACTCCGTAAAACTCAGGTAAAAATCCTATTTCGTTATAAGCCAGCATGATGGCGTTTTTTATTCTCTTATATTCCCCCTGGTATCCCATTTTCTTCAATCCCTGAGCTATAATCCAGTTGTCATGAGGCCAGACTGCACCCAAATGATAGGATCTGGCATTAAAATCAGGCTCAAGACTGGAATGGGTCCTGATGCCAAAAGGAGTAAAGAGGTCTTTTTTAAAAAGCCTTCTCACAATAAAATCAGCCTTGTCTTTATTTAAAATCCCGGTAAAAAGCAAATGACCGGGATTTGAAGTAATGGCCTTTCTCTGTTTTTTTTGTTTGTCCAGAGCTAAAGCAAAATATTTTTCATTTTCCATCCAGAATTCTTTGTTGAACTTATCTTTTATCTTCTCTGTCCTTTGCTCCAGCTTTTCTGCCAGGTCCTGGTCTTGTTTTATCTCAGCTAACCAGGAAATTTCTTTTAAAGCTAAATATTGATAACCCTGAACCTCAACCATAGCTACTGGAGGTTTTATTCTTAAGGTGTTCTCTGAACTGTCCTTCCATGCCTGATGAAAAAGCCCTTTTGGATTCTTCCTTTCATATTCCAGAAACAGGTCTTTATCTCTGTCTCCGCACTCCTCCATCCAGTGCAAAGCCATTAAGATGTTCTTCCAGTGCCTGTTTAAAAACTTAATATTTCTTGTCTTTCTGTAATAAAAGGAAAACAAGATTAAAAACAAAGGTGTTGAATCAATTGAACCGAAATAAGGAAAAGGGAAATGATTCTTTAAATGAGAATGTTTTCCCAAATTAGTTTCATGAATTATCTTTCCCGGCTCCTCCTCCCTCTCTTTATTGAAAACCTTTCCCTGAAGCTGAGACAAAACCTCAAGGGTTGCCTGGCAGATACCAGGTTTTTTATCCAGCAATTGCCAGGCAGATATCAAAGAATCCCTGCCAAAAAGCCGATTGAATCTTGGAAGACCTGCCTTTAAAAATCCCTTTTTATCCTTTAACTGCCCGAGTTCTTTTAAGGCCTTTTTCTTTATTATTTCTTTTTTTAAATAATCCAAAAACATAAAGATTGATTTCAACTCAGGTTTCACTGAGATTTTTTAGACACTATGGTTATTTTACTATTGGGAATGGAATGAAAGGTATCTTCTTTATCTTTAATAATTGTTCTTCTCAAGGTTATTTCTTTTACCTCACCCTCTAAACCAGCAATCTTTATTATGTCTCCAATACGATACTGGTTTTCCAAAATAATAAAGAGACCTGATATGAAATCTGAAACAATGTCCCTGGATGCCATACCAACAGCCAAACCTACTATTCCCACTCCAGTTAAAACAGGGGCAATGTTTAACCCCAGTTCAGGCAATATAATTATAACAGCTGCAACCCAGACAATGAACTTTAAAGTCCCTTCAAAAACACTCATAAGAGTCTCAATTCTTTTTCTTTCTTCTTCTTTTGAGATATTGTTTCTGATTTGTTTTTTTATTACCCTTTTAATAAAGGTTTTCAAAAACCTGTTAATCAAAAACGTTACCACTAAAATCAGAATAATTTTTATTCCGGGGGCCAAAAACCAAGATACTATATTTTGAATGATAATTTGTATGTCCATATTTTTATAATTATCTTTTTTTTATTACATTATTTTATCCTAGCTACTAAGAGCTAGTTAAAACTATGCGGAGAGGACAGGACTCGAACCTGCAAGCCCCTTGCGGAGCGCATACTTTCCAGGCATGTGCCTTACCAATTCGGCGCACCTCTCCATATCACCTAAACCTTCATTCCTCTTAAAGCCCTCACCCTTTCCTCAACTGGAGGATGGGTTGAAAACAACTTTGTCAACCAACTTTTTTCTTTAAACGGGTTTGAAATGTACAAATGAGCAGTGGAACTATCTGCTCTTTTAAAAGGTGTTTTGTCTTGAGAAATCTTCTCTAAAGCCCTGGCCAATCCCTCGGGATATCTTGTTAAAAGAGCTCCGGTAGCGTCAGCTAAAAACTCTCTTTTCCTTGAGGTTGCCAATTGAATTAAATAAGCAACAATGGGAGCTAAGACAGCTCCTATAATCCCAAAGAAAAACAAGAAGCTGGCTGAATCCCTTGAACTTCTGTTTTTTCTCCTTCCCCTACTTAAATAACCTATTCTTAAAAACATTCTTGAAAGAATGGCTACAATCCCCACCAAGACCACCAGAAGGCTATTTAAAAACATGTCTTTATTTCCAATATGGGATAATTCGTGGGCAATAACTCCTTCTAGCTCTGTTCTTTCCAATTTCTCCAAAAGCCCCTTTGTTACGACAATGACTGCTTGTTTTTCATTTCTGCCAGTAGCAAAAGCATTGGGTTGGGCCTCATCAATAATATAAATTCTGGGAAGGGGAAGACCAGCTGTAATGGAAAGATTTTCAACAAGCCTATAAAGTTCGGGATTGTCTCTTTTTTTAACCTCACTGGCACCTGTCATTGCCAAGACAATCTTATCAGAATACCAAAAACCAGCAAGACCTTGAAGGGTACTTATAAAAATGGCCAAAATAAAAAACATGTTATCTCCCAATAAATAACTGAAAAACCAACCCAAAGAAATGACAAATACCATAAAGAATATAAGGAGAATCCAGGTCTTCCTGATATTGGAATCTGCCTGGGTGTATAAGGTTGCCATAGGTTAAAATCTGACTGTTGGTGTTTCTCTTTCCCCAGGTTCTGTTAATTCAAAGAGTTCCATCTTTTTGAATCCAAAAACAGAAGCTATCAGATTTGCCGGAAAACTCTCAACCCTAATGTTCATATCCCTTACGTTTCCATTATAGAATCTTCTGGCAGCCTGGATCTTGTCTTCTGTGTCCCGGAGCTCCCTCTGGAGTTCTAAAAAGTTCTGAGAAGCCTTTAGTTCTGGGTAGGCTTCAGAAACAGCAAAAAGAGACTTTAGGGTTTGAGAAAGATTGTTTTCTGCTTGACTCTTTTCTTTTGGGTCTTTAGCCCCCATGGCTCTGGCCCTGGCTTCAGCTACTTTTTCAAAAACTCCTTTTTCATGAGAAGCATACCCTTTTACTGTTTCCACCAGATTGGGAATTAAATTGTATCTTCTTTTTAATTGAACATCTATGTCAGCCCATGCTTCCTTTGTCCTGTTTTTTAATACTACCAAACCATTGAAGGTAATAATCACCAAGAAAAGAACTAAACCTAA
Organism: bacterium; assembly: GCA_030665965.1. Taxonomy (GTDB): domain Bacteria; phylum Patescibacteriota; class Minisyncoccia; order Minisyncoccales; family JANBVM01; genus DAOUYT01. The sequence goes on along the minus strand of DAOUYT010000007.1, from coordinate 3,519 downwards.
TGCTGCTAAAATAATTGTAGGAACCATTTTTAATAATTTAAGGTCTTAATAATATTTATCCGACCTTTTGTACTTTAAATTATATCCTATTTCTATGTCTAAATAAATCCCCCGCCAAGCATAGCGGGGGAAACAGAAATCATCTATTTGACTAAAACAGATTAATATCCGCCAGGCAGTTGTGGAGTGCTCTTTTTTTCTTCTGGCAATTCTCCAACCACAGCTTCTGTTGTCAGTATCATTGAGGCAGCTGAAACCGCATTTTCCAATGCCGCCCTTACCACCTTGGTAGGATCAAGTATTCCAGCATCAACCATGTTAACTATTTTTCCTGTAACAGCATTATATCCCAAAGCCCAATTAATCCTGCCTGTTTCTCTTGTTTGTTTCTTTTTTGCCTCGTCTATTTGTTTCAATATCCTGTACAGGGTAACCTCGTCTGCCCCGGTATTGCTTATTATCTGTCTTAGAGGAGCCTGACAGGCTTTTTTCACTATTTCCTGTCCGGCAAAATAACCCTTCTTTTCCAGATTTGATAAATATGTTTGTTCTTTTTTCTCTCCAGAATCTGTCATAAGAGCTGCTATTGCCAAAGCCACACCTCCTCCTGGAGAAACCCCTTCTTCAACAGCTGCCTTTGATGCAGCCAGGGCGTCTTCTATCTTGTGCTGTTTACCTTTTTGTTCAACCTCGGTAGCAGCCCCCACCTTAATTACTGCCACCCCTCCTACCAATTTTGCCAGTCTCTCTTGTAGTTTTTCTTTATCAAAATCAGATTCAGTGGTTTTAATCTCTCTCTTAATCTGATTAATTCTGGCTTCAATGTCTTCCTTCCTCCCTTTCCCCTCAATAATAGTAGTCTTTTCCTTGGTAGATACAATCCTTCTTGCAGAGCCCAGTTTATCCAAGTCAATATTCTCCAGTTTCAAACCGGTTTCTTCTGAAACTACCTGAGCTCCTGTAACAGAAGCTATGTCTTGAAGCATTTCTTTTTTCCTGTCGCCAAAACCAGGAGCCTTAACAGCCAGGGTCTTGAAAATACCCCTGAGTTTATTAACCACTAAGGTAGCTAATGCATCTCCTTCCATATCATCAGCGATAATCACCAGTTCTTTTTTACCGGTCTGAGTCACTTTTTCTAACACCGGCAAAATCTCTTGAAGGCTGGATATCTTTTTATCAGTAACTAAGATATAAGGATTTTCATAAATAGCTTCCATTCTATCTGTATTACTAATCATATAAGGAGAAATGTATCCTTTATCAAATTGAAGCCCTTTTACGATTTCTTTCTGGAGACCAAAGGTTTTTGATTCCTCAACCGTGATTACTCCGTCCTTACCAATCTCTTCCATAACATCAGCAATCAAATTACCTATTTGTTTATTTTCAGCAGAAATGGTAGCTACCTTAGCTATATCTTCTTTTTTCTCTATTTTAATGGAAGCTCTTTTCAAAAACTTCACTATAGCTTCAATCCTATCTTTTATGCCTTTGTTAATGTCAGCTGGAATAAAACCTGCCTCAACAAGCTTTAATCCTTCTTTAACAATGGCTTGAACCAGAACCACGGCTGTAGTGGTACCGTCTCCCACAGCATCATTGGTTTTTTCAGAGGCCTCCTTGACAATCTCAGCTCCCAGATTCTCTATTTTGTCTTCCAATTCAATTTCCTTTGCAATGGTCACTCCGTCATTGGTAATAGTGGGAACCCCAAAACCCTTGTCTAAAACAACGTTTCTCCCTCCAGGACCCAAGGTAACCTTTACTGTATCTGCTAATTTATCTACTCCTGCTTTTAGTTTTTTGCGGGCTGATTCTTGATAAATAATTTTTTTTGCCATAATATTTAGGTTTTTAGGGTCTAGTCAAAAGACCTAGACCTTAAATACTATTCTATAATTGCTAAGATATCTTCTTGTTTTGCAATAAGATATTCTTTGTCATTGACCTTTATTTCATTTGGACCATATTTTGTAAATAAAACCTTCTGGCCCACTTTTATATCCATAGTAATGATTTTACCATCAGGATTTCTCTTACCAGGACCTACAGCAATGACCTCGCCTTGTTCCGGTCTTTCTTTGTCTGCTGTTTCTGGCAGTAAAATCCCTGATTTTGTTTTTTCTTCTTCTTTTATTGGTTTAATAAGAATGTAATCTGATAAAGGTTTAATATTCATAATAATTGGTAGAAGGTTAAACCATTCGCTTTGCTCTTTGTTAAATTGTTTTGATTAAGATTTGAGCAAGGGGAATAATTCAACAAATTTAATTATCTATCTTTTTAGCAGGCTAGACCTTTGAGTGCTAATTGATATTCTTAATATATAAAGAAAGGGTATATAATGTCAAGCCCCTGATACTAAATTTACAATATTATTGGTTAGATAAAAATAAAAAAAGGTTAAATTTAAGATTTAACCTTCCCCTAAAAAAAGGGGGTTTTTAGATTTTTTAATGTTGTCTTCTTTTCAGAAATATAACAATAGCTGCAATGCTTGCCGCCCCGATCAGAGAAATCAATATCAATAGAATTATTATACCTAAGTCTGGTGTAGTATCATCTGGTGGAATGTCATCTGGTATAATATCATCTTCAACCGTAACCCACACTGTATCAGAAACCATGTTACCAAAGGCATCTGTAACTACAATGGTGTAGTTGTAAGAACCTACGGTTAATCCATCTACATTGATTGTTATGGCCACACCTGATGTCCAGGTGCCTGAGTCAATCTCTAAGCCATCTCTGTAGATAATATAGGTATCAGGGTTGTTGTCTGTAGCTGTCCAGGAAATAGTGTTGCTGGCTGTTCCTTGTTCGTAGGTGATATCCTGAGGACTATCTAAGACCGGGTGAACATCAATACAGGTATTGTTGTATATGGTATTGTTCGCTCCTTCATCCTTAATGCATCCGTAACCGTTTTTTATCAGAAAATTGTTGGCAACCTCGTTGTTGTCGGAATCCCCATGGAGATAGATACCGTAGTTATCATTGTATGTGCAATTGTTCCCTGTTACAGCGTTGTTGTTAGAGGAGGAGAGACAGATACCGTTCCCATAATTTCTCGTGCAGTTATTCCCGGTTATAGTGTTGTTATCAGAGTAGTAGAGACAGATACCGTTCCCATAATTTCTCGTGCAGTTATTCCCGGTTATAGTGTTGTTATCAGAGTAGTGGAGATAGATACCACACCGGTTTCTCGTACAGGTGTTCCCGGTTATGGTGTTGTGGTGGGGGGAGGAGAAATATGGTGAAAGGAGGGACTCAAGATAGATACCATACCACCAGTTTCCCGTGCAGTTGTTCCCTGTTATGGTGTTGTGGTGGGAGGAACGGTAAAGATGAATACCACATCTATTTCCCGTGCAGTTGTTCCCGGTTATGGTGTTGTTGTTGGAGTATTTATCGAGATAAATACCGCCGTAATCATTGTCTGTACAGTTGTTCCCGGTTATGGTGTTGTGGTGGGGGGAGTCAATATAGATACCGTATTCATTTCTTATACAGTTG
>DAOUYT010000020.1 GCA_030665965.1 bacterium | reverse complement strand
GGCTGTGGCCTGCTTTGAGTAATATCTCCAGTCTTGAATTCCTTATTCTTTCTTTGAAAATATGGGCATAATGCATGGAAATCACTCTATCTTTCTCTCCCCATACAATTAAGGTCCTTGTTTTGATTTCAGATAAATAGGGCAATAAATCTTCTTGTATAACTTTTCTAATTATTTCTTTCATAACCCCATTGGCTTTTACATAATCTCTGTTGCGTAAAAAAGTATAAAAGAGATTGCGAGCCCTGTCTTTGAATCTTGTTAAAAACCTGGGAGCAAATATCATGTTCCCTATTATGGCTAACCAAAGAATTATTCTTGTCTTTAATCCTGGCTTGGGCTTAATGCCAGCTGGATCACATAAGATTAAAGCTTCAATCTTTTCAGGATGTCCAACAGCCAGCTTTATTCCCACCCGGCTGCCAAAAGAGTGAGCCACAACAATAAAGGTTTCCAGATTCTGAGATGCAGCAAACCCAATTGTCCAATTTACATAATCTGCAACGCTCCAGGCTTTTTGGGGAGTTCTGCTTTTTCCAAATCCCGGAAAATCAGGACAGATTACTCTATATCCTTTTTTTGCCAATATCTCCTGAACCCTTGTCCAAGAAGAGGAAGACCCTCCCCATCCATGCAAAATTAAAATAGCAGGACCTTCACCTGCAACTTTAAAATTAGCTCTAAGGTTATTGATTAAAACTGCTTTTTCTTCCATGGCTAAATAGACTTTTAACCAATCTTTTTAAATCTAACGTATTTCTGTAAAACCCCTGGCACCTTCACGCTTCCGTCCTTTTGCTGGTAGCTTTCAATAAGAGGAATTAAAATTCTTGGCACAGCAATACCGGTATTATTCAACGAGTGAACAAATTTAAGCTGACCGGTTTTTGTCCGATAACGGATATTTAATCTGCGGGCTTGAAAATCAAAAAGATAAGAATCTGAATGGGTTTCTCTGTATTTTTCCTGTGAAGGAACCCAGATTTCAATATCATATCTTTTAACCTGACCATCAGCCAGGTCTCCTGCACAACAATTAATCACTCGATAGGGCAGGCCCAGGGCCTGCACAAGTCCCTCAGAGTCTTTAAGAAGTTGCTCATGCCATCTTATGGATTCATTTTCATTATTTTTGCAAAGAATGACCTGCTCTGTCTGCCAGAATTCATGAACCCGCAGGATTCCCCTGGTATCCTTACCATAACTCCCTACTTCTCTCCTGAAGGCCTCAGAAATTCCAACATATTTTTTGGGTAATTCCTCTTCTTTTAATACTTCATTGGCATGATAAGCCATTAAGGGAACCTCTGTTGTTCCAGCTAAGAATAAATTGTCGTTTGTTTCATAGGTCTCTTTCTTTCCCCTGGGAAACATTCCTGTTCCAATCATGGCAAATTCCTTTACCATTATTGTTGGTCTAAGGGGACTAAATCCTTTTTTGATCAAGTAATCAAGTGACCATCTTAAAAGAGCCTGTTCAAGCAAAACAGCTTTATTTTTAATCACATATTGCCTAAATCCACCAATCTTTGCCCCCCGTTTTAAATCCAGTAAATCCAAAGATTCCATAAGGGTGATATAATCTTTGGGAGGAAAATTAAATTTTGGTGGTTTACCCCAAGACTTAACCTCAACATTATCTTTATCTGCTCTGCCCTCTGGAACATCAAAAGCTGGAGGAATGGGAACCTGAAACATCAATTCATTAAATTCCTTTTCAAGGCCTTTTAAAGTTTTTTCCAGTCTGTCGTTGCTTTTATCCAACTCCCTCATCTGTAAGATTATTTTCTGTTTTTCTCTCTTATCTTCTGCAGCTGCTATCTGTTTTGAAGCCTTGTTCTTTTTAGCCCGCATGTCTTCCAAAGCTGACAATGCCTCCCGTCTTTTTTTGTCCACTCTTAAAAGCTTGTCAATATCAACCCTTACCTGTTTTTTTTGACAGCCTTGTTTAATCTTGTCAGGATTTTCCCGAATGAATTTAATATCTAACATAACTAAGTTTTAGGTCTCATTGTGGGAAATAATATTACCTCTCTCAAAGAATGGGAATCAGTCAATAAAGCCACCAGTCTGTCCATACCCATACCAAAGCCAGCAGCAGGGGGCATTCCATGTTCCAAGGCCTCCAAGAAATCCTCGTCCATTCTTTGAGCCTCTTTGAGTCCTGCTTCATAAAGCTTTTCCTGCTCCTTGAATCTTTCTCTTTGTTCAATGGGATTATTGAGTTCGGAAAAAGCATTAAGCAATTCCCATCCTGCAACAACCAACTGGAAATTAGCTAATCTATTGGGATGTTTTTCCAATGCCCTAGCTAAAGGCTGAAACCCCAGAGGATAGTGGATAACAAAGGTTGGTTGCTGAATCTTTGGCAGGCAAAACTTTTTAAAAATCTCGTCTGCAATCTCTGGTTTGGAAACTCCCTTCTCAATCACCACTCCCAGTGACTTGGCTTTCTTTGCCAGGGTGTCTCTGTCTATCTCTTCCAAATCTATTTTTGTCTCTTTTTTAATAACATTAAAAAATTCAATCCTTGGCCAGGGAGTTTTAAAATCAAGCTCTTTGCCTTCATAGGTAATTTTTAGCTTCCCGAATATATTTTTAAGAATATGATTAAACATTCTCTCGGTCAACTTCATCAGCTCTTTATAATCTGCGTAGGCCCAGTAAAATTCAAGCATGGTGAAATCAGGATTATGAGACCTGTCTACGCCCTCGTTCCTGAAACACTTTCCTATCTCATATATTTTTTCAAACCCTCCCACCAGGAGCCTTTTTAAATATAGCTCAAGGGCTATCCTTAAATACATATCAATGTCTAAGGCATTCAAATGGGTCTTAAAAGGCCTGGCCCTTGCTCCCCCGTACAGGTTTTGCAATATAGGGGTTTCTACCTCCAAAAATCCTTCTTTGTCCAAAAAACTTCTTATTTCCTTGATAATCTTTGAACGAATCTCAAATTTCCCCTTAACCTCAGGATTAAAAATTAAATCCAGATACCTCTTTCTGTATCTTTCTTCAATCTCTTTTAAACCATGCCACTTTTCAGGCAGGGGCAGGAGGCTCTTGGTCAGCATTTTAAAGCCAGCTGCTTCAATTGTCTTTTCTCCTTTTTTGGTCTTAAATAAAATCCCCCTTACTTCCATAAAATCTCCTATATCGAAATTATCCAGAAAAAATTTATATCTTTTCTCCCCCAACCTGTCTTTTTTAAAAAAGGCCTGGATCCTGCCAGTCCCGTCTTCAATATGTAAAAAGCTTGACCCGCCGTGAACCCTTAAAAGCCTGATTCTTCCCGCTAAAACTATTTCCTTTTCTTTACGAGAAAAACCACCAAAACCCTTTAAGGCCTCTTGTATTTTGTGGGTTCTTTTGGTTTTTAAGGGATAAGCTGAAAACCCGGCACCCTCAATTGCCTTTAATTTTTTAAGTCTAAATTTTCTTATCTTGTCTTTAGTAGCCATATTTTTAATTCTTGAACATAAAGAATAAAAGATGGAAATTTTCGCCCGCTATTTCTCATTTTATATAATTTTTAGCTATTTAGTAAAGTACCAATTTAACACTTCTTTAGCTACCGGGAGGGCTGCTGCTCTTATACCTTCAACCTCTTCAATCATAATAGTTAAAAGAATTTCAGGATTGTCATAAGGAGCAAAAACTGTCACCCAGTTGTGATAAAGATTTTCAGCTGGGGTTTCAGCAGTTCCTGTTTTGGCAGCAGCTGAAACCGGTAAAGAATTCAGCGAAACTGCTGAAGCATGGGGACTGTTCATTCCAGTTACAGCTTGTCGCATTCCCTCTCTTACTATCTCAATATTTTTCAAATCAATGAAATTTTCTCGGATAACTTTTGGTTCTATTTCTTCTACTACTCTCATTGGGTTTATTGATGCATCAACAATTTGTTTTACAACTTGGGGTTGCAAGAGCTTACCATTATTAGCTATGGGTAAAAAACTGGTAACTACTTCCAAAGGAGTGACTAAAAGATAACTTTGACCGATGGAAAGATAATAAGTATCTCCATCCCACCAACCCTGACCCAAAACTCTCTTTTTCCATTCCTTATCAGGAATAAAACCTGCAGCTTCTCCTGGAAGAGCAATTCCTGTTTCTTCTCCCCAGCCAAATAACTCTAAATATTGCTTAATCCTGGTAGGACCCAAACCCTTTTGCTCTTCATAACCACCACCAATTTGGTAAAAATAAACATTGCAAGATTCAGCAATAGCTTTTCTTAGGTCAGTCCACCCATGGGTTCTGTCTTCATACTCCCAAATTTTCTCAGGGTCCCAAAAATCTTGAACTGTAATTTTTCCCTGACAGTTAATTTTTTTGTCAGGACTAATTATTCCTTCCTGCAGGGCAGCTGAAGCTATCAAGGGTTTGATGGTAGAACCTGTGGGATAACGGCCGGAAATTACACGGTTAAAAAGAGGTTTATCTTCATTGTTCAATATCTCCTCTATCTTCTCTGACTGTCTCATTGAAAAAGCATTGTTGTCAAAATAAGGAAGGGAAACCAGAGACAAAACTCCTCCTGTCCTTGGATCCAGGGCCACAGCTACTGCTGATTTTGCCCCCACTATCTGAAGCTCTTTTTCTAACTCCTCTGTGATCTTTTCTTGTAAATCAGAATCCAACCACAAGACCACACTCTTTCCTGATTCTGGAAGAGAGATTATTTCTTTTGAGATTATGTTTCCCAGGGCATCTCGTTCAATCCTTATCTTTCCCGGATTTTTCCTTAAAACCTCTTCATAGGATTTTTCAATCCCGGTCCTGCCCACATAATCTGAAATGGAATAAAATTCAGGGTCTTCTCTTAATTCTTCTTTCCTTATCTTGCCCATATAACCTATCAAATGGGAAAAACCCTGGCCTTGCCTGTAATCCCTGATTAAACGTTGTTCTATCTCAAATCCGGGGAGTTCTCCAATCTTCGTTTCCAGAATAATCAGTGTTTGATGCTCCAGGTTCTCAGAAATTAAAACCGCTGAATCTTGTTCTTTGTCAATAATATCTTTGAGAACCTGATAATCCATTTGTAAGACGTGGGAAACCTCCCTTAAAATTTCCTCCTGTTCTATTTCAGACTGAGGAAGACTGTTTTTTTCACAAACCAGGTCAAAACTTAAAAGGTTAAAAACCATTTGTTTTAAATTGCTATCATATATTACCCCTCTTTCAGCCTGTATCTTGCGCCAAAAATATTTATTTTCATTAGCCTGGGCTAAAAAATTCTCCCCTTCCAGCACTTGAAGTTGAAAGGTTCTCAAAAAAAGAACACACAGCGCTAAGATTGAAAAGAATAAAAACCCCTGAATGATGTTTTTTAAAAGAGGCACCTCAATCTTTCTCTTTGAAACACCCCCTTCCTCCTCTCCTCTTTTTGTCAGTCTGTCTAAAAGAATCTCATGGGGTTCAATATTCTTTGCAAACCGGAGTTTTAATTTTCTTTTGTTGAAATATCCATCCATTGTACCACTTTTTTTACATTCTCAGCCCAGGTTTGGATTAAATCTAAATGAAAATCCTTATCAAACCTGGTTTCTTTAAGTATATCCCAATTTAATTTAAATAAAAAGTTCCTCTTTTTTATTCCTGAGTATCCTGCAACAATCAAAGAACATCAAAAAAACAAGGTTTTTAAACCTTGCTCCATATTAAATGAAATATATCTGGCAACTATTTAATATACCTTTTAAACACCAGTTTAATAAAAAGGGAAAGAGAAAGACAAATCAAGATATGGTAGCCAATGAAATTTTCAGAAAAGATATCCAGAAAAAATCCAGCGATAAAACCTGAAAAAATGCCGAAATTATCTTTTTGTCTCTCAGAAAGATTAATCAGCACTATTATGATTAAAAGGAGATTTGGCAGATAACCAAAAAAATGAACAAAAAAACTGGTCTGGAGCAAGATCAGAAAGTAAGAAAACAGGGTAAAACCTATGAGTTTTTTTACCATTATCTAAAACTTAAAATTTGTAATAATAAACACGTAATCCAATTCTCTAATCTCAAAACCAGGTTTGATTTCAGCTTCCTGAAAAGATTTGATGTCTGATTTTCTAATATCTTTAATCTCACCCACTAAAAGCCCTTGAGGGAAATTTCCGCCCAAAACACTGGTAATTACCTTATCTCCTATCTTAACTTCCTCTTCCCAAGGAATGAGATCAAGTAAAAGCTTAAGATTATTGTTTCCTTTTGCCAGACCATAGATTTCCTTTTCAAATATTTCAACGTCAAAAGAACTGTTTTTTGAAGTCAGGAGCTGAACCTTTGAAACATTATCGTAAACCTCAGTGATTTTACCCACCAAGGACTTTTGCTGGGTAATTACCGGAAAGCCCAAAGATAACCTGTCTCCAGAGCCCCTGTTAATCATTAAAAAATCCTCAGATATGTCTTTGCCAATTACCTGAGAGATTTTCAAGTCAAACTCCTGTTTTAAGTCCAGGTTCAAGGCTGTCCTTAAAACCTCGTTTTCTTTCCTTAACTGCTCTATTTCTATGTCTTTAATTATCAATTCCTGATTCTGTAATTCAAATCTTTCATTCTCTTCCTTAAATCTTTTTGCTTCTGATATAGTCTCAAAAAAGTCAGACATTACACTTCCTTCTTTCCAGAACCATGCCTGAACAGGTTCAGATATTGAATAAAAGAAATCTTTCATCTGACCTGAAACAGGAGATAGATTTAAAACAAAGAAAAAAATGATTATTAAAACTATTATTATTAATCTTACACTTAAAGAAGGGATTCTATTTGTCCGGAATATCTTTTTATCTTTTTTATTAAATATCCCAATCTGTTTTTGGTTTAAAAATCTCATTGCTTTATTATAACCCAAAGAAAGATATCCAGTAAACAGCGTCAGAATAAATAGCTTTAAGGAAACAAAAAAGGCGCTTAAATGGCAACTACCTACTTTTGCGGGAAAACCCACTATCATCGGCCTTGGATTATTTCACTTCTGTGTTCGAAATGGGAACAGGTGGAGCAAATCCAGTATAGTCGCCATTAAAACGCCCTTTTTATGAGAATTCAAATTTCAAATCTTAAACATCAAAAATTAAACTTTTGTTTCGCAAAATTTTGGAGGGCAAGAAATTATGATTTATTAGTACTGCTCGGCTTAATGGGTTGCCCCACTTACACCTGCAGCCTATCAACCTCATCATCTTTGAGGAATCTATGAGTCCTAATCTTGGGGTGGGCTTCGTGCTTAGATGCTTTCAGCGCTTATCCTTGCCCAACGTGGCTACCCAGCGATGCTCCTGGCGGAACAACTGGCACACCAGAGGTTGGTTCAATCTGGTCCTCTCGTACTAAGATCAACTCCCCTCAAGACTCAACGCCTGCGGTAGATAGAGACCGAACTGTCTTACGACGTTCTGAACCCAGCTCACGAACCACTTTAACGGGCGAACAGACCGACCCTTGGAAGCTTCTCC
>DAOUYT010000023.1 GCA_030665965.1 bacterium | reverse complement strand
GAACTCTCGACCTACGGTTTACGAAACCGTTGCTCTACCACTGAGCTACCCCGGCAAAAAGGTTAAGCGGCAGATGGGATTTGAACCCACGGCCTTCTCCTTGGGAAGGAGACATTCTACCACTGAACTACTGCCGCATGTCCGTTATAAGATATCTCTACCACTGGATTACCCTCGCTAATAAATCTTTGATTTTTTCCAACAACATTTCTGAAAAACCCTGACTTGACACTGATCCTTCTTTTTGAACTTCAGCAGGAGGTATAACCACAACAGGATTCTCTCCTTCTTTTACATATCCTTGTTCCCTGGCTTTTTCCTCCCAATAACTTTCTTTTTCTGTTTGAGAGATTCCTGTTTCTAATCTCTGTTTTTCATCCTCTAAAATCTGAATCTCCTTTTTAAAAGATTCAATTTTTTCAGCCAACTCTGTTCTCTTTTCACTTATCTTAAAAAGAGAAATCCCTAAAAAGCCAATTAAAAATAAAATCAGAAGGTAAAATATAAGCTGAAAAATAAATCCTTCTTTATATCGCTTCTTTTTTTGTCTTTTAGATTTTGTTATCATGCAATAGTAGAGAAAAATTTCATTTACATGAAAAAAATAAAGTCTCAAAAAATATTCAGGTTCATCTGGCTCAGCCTTGTAATCATGGTGGTTTTAAGCATGATTATTCTTTTACTGCTTCCCCTGTTTTAAATACTAATAAAGTTTTTAACCCTTTTCAACTCTTAAACATCTCTAAAAAAACCTTGGAGGGAATATGAACCACTCCTTTTTCTTTTAATTTCTTTTTCCCTTTTTTCTGCCTTTCTAACAATTTTCTTTTTCTTGTAACGTCACCTCCGTAAAGAGGAGCTGTTACGTCCCGCCTCCTTGCTTTTATTGTTTCCCTGGCAATAATCTTGCCTGAAATTGCTGCCTGAATAGGAACGGTAAAAAGCTGAGGTGGCAGGATTTCCTTTAGCTTTGAAACAATTTTCTTTCCTTCTTTGAAAGCTCCTTCCCTGTCTACAATCTTTGAAAAAACATCTTCTTTTCTGCCCGCAATCAAGATGTCCAGTTTAACCAAATCCCCTACCCTGTATCCCAAAGCCTCATAATTCATGGAGGCAAACCCCTGACTGACCCCTTTAAGCTGGTCAAAGAATCCCACAATTATCTTTCTTAAAGCAACCTCATAAATCAAAAGAGATTTTTCCCTGCTGAAATATTTGGTCTCAACATGTTTTGCTTTCAAATGTTTTAAAATCTCTAACACCCCTCCCAGATAATCAACAGGAGTTATAACCTCTAACCTCATCCAAGGCTCTCTGATTTCTTGAATATAACTTGGATCTGGCCAATCACTGGCTGAAAAAATAGGCTTTTCCCTGTTTTTTTTATCAACCATTATATAAATCACGGAAGGGGTTGATATTATTAAATCCAGATTAAACTCTCTTTTCAATCTTTCGCAGATTATTTCAGCATGCAGGGAACCCAAGAAACCGCATTGAAAACCCCTTCCCAGAAACTCCTTTGTTTCCCTGTTAAAGGTTAAGGAAGCATCGTTTAATTTCAATTTATTCAGGGCATCTTTCAAGACTTCAAAATCATCAGGATTTTCAGGATATATGGAGGCAAAAACCATGGGCTTTGGTTCTTTATAACCGGGAAAAGGTTTAATTTCTCTGGTCTTTGATTGGGTTATTGTTTCTCCCATCTTGACCCTTGTGGTGTCTTTAATGCCTGTAGCTATATAACCAATCTCTCCAACTTTTAATTCATCACAGGGTTTTAGCTCAGGAGTAAAATAACCCACTTCCCTTACCTGGGCTTCTATTCCAGCTTGAATTAAATAGACCTTGTCACCGGTTTTCACCCTGCCATCAAATAACCTAACATAAGTGATTACTCCTTTGTAAGAATCGTATTTTGAATCAAATATCAGGGCTTTTAAGGGTTTGTCAGGATTACCTGTAGGTGAGGGAATTTTTTTAATTACTTGTTCCAACAGGTCTTTGGTATTTGTGCCCTGCTTGGCTGAAATAGCAAAAACCTCTTTCTTTGGGATTTTTAATAATTCTGCTATTTCTTTTTTTGTGCCTTCCACATCAGCATGAGCTAAATCAATCTTGTTTACTGCTGAAATAACAATCAGGTTTTCTTTTCTGGCCAAATCCAAATTAGCCAGGGTCTGGGCCTGAATCCCTTTTGTCCCGTCTACCAATAAAATTCCTCCTTCCACAGCTGCCAGGCTCCTGGAAACCTCATAATTAAAATCTACGTGACCCGGGGTATCAATTAAATTCAAGATGTATTTTCCAAACCTCATTCTTACTGGCTGCATTTTAATGGTAATTCCCTTTTCCCTTTCCAAATCCATCATGTCTAAAAACTGAGAACGCATCTTTTCTTTGGGAATGGTATTTGTCAAATCCAAAAACCTGTCAGCTAAGGTAGATTTTCCATGATCTATGTGGCTAAAAATTATAAAGTTTCTGATGTGTGACATATTAATCTCTGCCAGAAAACTTTTTAAAAAACAATGTTCTGACTGTTTTAATTTCAGGCGAATGTAAAAAAAGGGTGGAGGAAAGATAAACCAAAGACCCAATTAAACCTATCATTACTATCTGTCCCAATAACCCTCCCAAGGATTGATTGTCAAAAAAAGGTTTAACAAAAGAGGAAACAGGATAAATTACAATAATCATTAAAATAACAGATGTCAAAATCTTTGAAAAAGAACTTGATATCTCTCTTAAATTAAAACTACCTATCCTTTTCTTGAAAAAAACAAACATCAGGATGAATTGAAGAATAACAGTAATGGAAACTGCCAGGGGCAAACCCAAGACAGAAATATCTGTTATTCCCTGAAGGGAAAATACATCTTTAAAGAATCTCTGGAGCGTTATCTGCCATCCAGGCCTGACAGAAAGACTCAAGGTTTGGGTGAGGAAGAAACTCAAAACAACATTAATAGCCATTGAAACTACAGCAATCAAGGTGGGGGTCTTTGTGTCTTTTAAAGAAAAGAATGCCCGAAAAAATAAAGGGATGAAAGAAGAAGCAAAAATGCCAAAACAAAACAAGCCCAGGCTGGCTGCAGTAAGTCTTGCTGCTGTAGCCGAAAAGAGACCGTGTCTTAAAAAAATCTCAACAATCTGATTTCTCAAGATAAAGATTAAAACACTGATGGGCAATATTAAATAAAGAATCTGACGGAAAACAGAAGAAAAATCATTGATAAATCTCTGTTTTTCTTTTTCTGCCCATCTCCTAGATAACATTGGGAAAGAAGCCATGGCAAATGAAGCTCCCACAATCCCAATGGGAAAATATTGGATGTTGTTGGCAAAATTAAAAACAGAAATGGAACCTTTAGCCAGGGTTGAAGCAATGGCATTTATCACCACCAGATTTATTTGCATGGCTGATATGCCCAATGTCCGGGGAATCATTAAAAGAAAAACTTTTTTAATCTTTAAGTCTTTAAAATCAAGGATGGGTTTATAGGAAAAACCACAAGCCACAGCTGAAGGAATCTGGATACTAAAATGCAGAAAAGCCCCCAGCACCACTCCAAAAGCCACTCCCAAGATTCCCCATTCAGGAGAAAGGAATAAAATACCAAAGATTATCCCGAGGTTATACAAAACAGGACAGAGACTGTAAATTAAGAATCGGTTGAAATACTGTAAGATTCCAGAAAAAATAGAACTCAAACCAAAGAAAATGGGACTTAAAAACAATATCCTGGTCAGGGTTATTGTTTTTTGCATCTGGTCATAATTAAAGCCAGGAGCAATGAACCTTATCAAAAAAGGAGTGATTAAGAAAAGAAGGAAACTGACAAAAATTAACAAAACCAAAAAAATATTTAAAAGATTGGATGAAAACTTCCAGGCTTCTTTTTCATCTCTTGAAAAATATTCAGAGAACAAGGGTAAAAAAGCAACCAAAACCCCGCCTAAGATTAAAACATTGTATACAAAGTCAGGGATTTTAAAAGCAGTAAAATAAATATCCAGTTCAGCTCCAGCTCCAAAATGCTCAGCCAACAACCAATCTCTTGCCAATCCCAAAAGCCTGCTGATTAAAGAGGAAACAGCCAATATTCCAGCTGCCATACTGACTGTCCTGGTTTGGTGATTTAAAAAACGGTTAAGGTCCATACTACATTTATATATTAAGGTTTAATCTTAAAGTAAAAAGCCCCTGGAGAGCTACTTTACCTTAATTAATATATGCATACCATATCTTAAAATCAGTATAAGATAAACAATTCATTTTGTATATCTTTTTTTAAGAAACACTATTCAAGGGATTGACAAACGATTCTGTAATTGATAAAATGAGGTGTCCTAGTAAGCTGGGTGGTTACCCTCTCGAGATTAAATATTATCGAGGGGGAGGAAAGTCCGAACACTCTCTTCCGTACCGTAAAACGGAGATAAAAAGATAGGGGGTAATACCCCCCGGCTGTAAAGCTAGAGGTGCGAGCAGAGACGCTGAGGTCCGAAAGGGCTGAGGTATCCAGATATTCTGGATAAGCTGCCTTATAAGAAGACGCTGATAAAGCATCTTTAAAGAGGCAGGTGAAACGGCTAAATCCTTATCGGGTGCAAGAACAAATTCTTTGACAAGGCCAGGTTAACCAGTATGTACCTTTCAGGTGCTCAATAGGATCCTGCTTGGCAAAGTAAAAGTAGTTCGCATGAGCTTTGGGGCAACCCAGGGCCCAGACAAATGATCACCTAACCTCTTAGACAAGCTTTTCTTTAACGAGGGTGGACAAAATTCGGCTTATAGGCTTACTGGGATATCAAAAGACCCACATACATGGTGGGTTTTTTGATAAAAGAATCTTTTTTTAAAATTCAGATAATAAAAATCTACAGCAGTTTTTTAACCTTAGCCTTACTGTCCAAGGCTTCATTTACCAATAAATCAGCTTCTTTGTTCTTGTTGCGGGAAATAAGGTTGAATTTAACTTTTTTAAAATCCAGTCTTAGATTCCAGACCACAAGAAACAATGCCTGGATTTTAGAATCTACAATCTTATACTTTCCGTTTAACTGTTTTGTCAATAATTCTGAGTCAGACCTTAATTCAATTTCACTG
>DAOUYT010000005.1 GCA_030665965.1 bacterium | reverse complement strand
TGTATTCAATCCCAACACCTCGCCTTTGATGTTAAATAAAGGGCTGCCTCTTAGAAGATTTGTCTCAAAGATATTTGTCTCAATAAGGTCTTTGTCAAAATATTTTACAATTCCCTCATTGGTCACTTTTTTCATTTCTCCTTCCTTAAAAACTGCTCCCACTAAAAAAACTCTTTCTCCCAGCTTTATTTTCTCAAAATTGGCGAAACTTACGGTAGGCAGATTATTTTTCTCAAGCTTTACCAGAGCCAGATTCTCCTTCAAATCCCTTTTCAGGACCTGGTAATGGGTCAGTTCTCCATCAACAAAAAAACTGAATTTATATCCCTGGGGAATCAAGCTTGCCAGGGTGATTATTAAACCATCTGAGGTTAAAATCAAGCCTGAACCCTCTAAGATTTTTTCTTCTGTTTTTGTTTTTACGCCAATGACTGTTTTGTCCACTTTTTCAATGCTATTCTGCAGGGCAACGTTCTCCTGAATAGTGATTTCTTTCCTTTCAGTAACGTAAATGGGTGTTTGATCCAGGCCATATTGGTAAAAAAGAGGCCTTTCAACAAAATAAGGCCAGAGAATCTGGTCAGCAAATATACCGCCTATCATGCCTATTATAAAAATTGCTAAAATCTTCAAAAGGTTTTTTTTCATGCCAAAACCCATATTTAGACCGCTACCTTCTGTTTTTTAGCCCGGGTTTTCATTTTAATTAAATCCCTGGGACCTTGAAAAATTATCTCTCCATCTTTTATGTCAACTATAATCCTGTCTCCTTTTTTAATCTCTCCAGACACAATCTTTAAGGAAAGGGGGTCTAAAATCTTTTTTTGTATTACCCTTTTTAAGGGTCTGGCCCCTAGATTCTGGTCAAAACCCTTTTCTGCTATCAATTCTTTGACATCTTCTGTAATCCTGATTTCAATTTTTTTCTGAACCAATCTTTTAATAACTTTCTGAAGCTCTAAATCAGTTATCTTTTTAATCTCAGGTTTCCTCAAGTAGTTAAAGATAATGATTTCGTCAATTCTATTCAAAAACTCTGGCCTGAAATTTTCTTTCAAGGCTGTTAAGACCTTTTCTTTCAATGCTTGTTTTTGGCTTTTTTCCTTGTCCCCGCCCACAAAACCCAAGGAAGCTTCCCTGGCAATAATGTCTGAACCAACGTTTGAAGTCATGATTAAGATTGTGTTTTTAAATGAAGCTACCCTGCCCTTGGCGTCGGTCAATCTCCCGTCTTCTAAAATCTGAAGTAAGATATTGAAAACCTCAGGATGGGCTTTCTCAATCTCATCCAATAAAACCACGCTATAGGGCCTTCTCCGTATCTTTTCAGTTAATTGACCTCCTTCATCATAACCCACGTAACCAGGAGGGGAACCTATCATTTTGGAAACAGTATGCTTTTCCATGTATTCAGACATATCAAGCCGAATCATGGCATTTTCATCACTGAACAGGAATTCAGCCAAAGCCTTGGCAGTTTCAGTCTTTCCTACTCCAGTAGGTCCTAAAAACATAAAAGAGCCCAAAGGTCTGTTTTCTTCAGAAATACCAGCCCTTGCTCTTCTTACAGCATTGGAAATAGCTACAATGGTCTGCTCCTGACCAACCACCCTCCTGCCAATGATTTTCTCCATTCTTTCCAGTTTCTTAATTTCTTTTTCCAGTAATCTGGTAATGGGAATGCCTGTCCATCTGGAAACTACCCTGGCCACATCTTCTTCAAGTATCTCTCCTTTTAAAAGAGAGTGTTTTTTCTGAATCCTGACCAGTTTCCTTTCAGCAGATTTTAAGTCTTTTAAGAGATTGGGGATTTTCCCGTATTTTATCTCTGCAACCTTCTGTAAATCAGCTTCACTGATTCCTTTTTCAGCTTCAAATCTGGCATTTTCTATTTCTTTTTTAAGGTTTTTTATCTTTGAAATTAATTCTTTTCCTGTCTGCCACTTAGTCCCGATTGCTCTTTCTTTTTCCTTGAGGTCTGAAAGCTGTCTTGAGATGACTCTCTGTCTCCTTTGCTTTCCTTTTTCTTTTTTGATTGCCTCTTTTTCAATTTCTAACTCTTTAATTTCTTTTTTTAAATTCTCCAGCTCAGCAGGTTCTGATTCAATCTCCAGTCTCAAGGCACTCATGGATTCATCCATTAAATCAACTGCCTTGTCAGGTAAAAACCTGTCAGTAATGTATCTGGCAGCCAACTGGGCACAGGTGATTAAAGCTGAATCCTTTATTTTCACGCCATGATGGAGCTCATATTTTTCCTTTATCCCTCTCAAGATTAAGATGGTGTCTTTAATTGAGGGTTCTGCAACATAAATGGGCTGAAACCTCCTTTCCAAAGCCTGATCCCTCTCAATGTATTTTTGGTATTCCCTGAGAGTGGTAGCTCCTATTGCCCTTAACTCTCCTCTGGCTAAGGCAGGCTTCAATAAATTTGAAGCGTCGATGGCTCCTTCAGCAGCTCCTGCTCCAACCAGGGTGTGTAATTCATCAATGAATAATAAATATCTGCCACCTGCCCGGTTGATTTCCCTTAAAAGAGCCTTTACCCTGTCTTCGAATTCTCCCCGATATCTTGTCCCAGCCACCAAAGCACCTAAATCCAAAGCTATAATCTCTTTTTCTTTTAAACTTTCCGGAACATGACCAGAAAGAATTCTCTGAGCCAAGCCCTCGACAATAGCTGTTTTTCCCACCCCGGCCTCTCCAATTAAAACAGGGTTGTTCTTTGTTCTGCGAGAGATAATCTGCATCAATCTTTTTATTTCATTCTCCCGGCCAATAACCGGGTCCAATTTCCCTTTCCTGGCCAGAGATATCAGATTCCGGGCATATTTTTCAATCACCTGATATTTTGTCTCGGGTTTGGGGTCAGTAATTCTCTGCCCTCCCCTAATCTTGGACAATTCCTTTAAAACCGTATCATAATCCAATTTTCCGAATTTAAGTGAGTCTGTCCTGCTTTCAGGTTTTAAAAACCTGGCTTTATCCAAGAGTTCTTTTGCTTTTGTTTCAGTACTAAAAAGGGCTAAAAACAAATGTTCAACTGAGATATATTCATCTCCCATTTTTGCAGCTTCTTTCTTTGCCTCGTTTAACACCTTGGCCATATCCTGGGTTAAATAAAACTGGCCCAAGGTCTTGGGAGTGACGATGGTAGGAATCTTGCCCAGAGAGTCTTGTGTTTTTTTCTTCAGATTCTCAATGTTCACCCCTATTTTCTC
Source organism: bacterium (assembly GCA_030665965.1). Taxonomy (GTDB): domain Bacteria; phylum Patescibacteriota; class Minisyncoccia; order Minisyncoccales; family JANBVM01; genus DAOUYT01. The sequence continues at coordinate 22,045 of DAOUYT010000005.1, read as the reverse complement.
AAGCAAACTCAAAACAATGCTTTCTTCCTGGTTAAGCAAAGAATAAAGTAAATGCAGGGCATCTATCTGTTGCTGCTCCTTTTTCCTGCTCAGTTCCTGGGCAGAAATTATGGCCTCCTGGGCCTTGTGAGTAAATTGACCTCCGTTCATATAATTTTATTTTATATCAAAAACTTAAAAAATCAAGTTAAAAAGAAAAACAGGTAGGTTTGAATTTGTCTGTTTACATTATTTGTTTCAAAACTATTCACTCATTTCACCCAAAACCACATTAATGATTTCTTCCTCCTTTCCCCTTAATATCTTTAAAGAAACCTCGTCTCCTGGATTATATTTTATAATAATCTTTGCCAGACTATTATCAATGGTAATCTCTTCTTCATTAAACTCCAAAATAATATCTCTTTCTTTTAAACCAGCTTTTTCAGCTGCTGACCCAGGAAAAATAGCAGGTTCTCCTTTGTCTCCTACTATCAAGGCACCTGAATCCACCTGGAGATTGTTGTCTTTCTGGACATCCTCATTAATTAAAATATATCTCACCCCTAAAAAAGGATAAACTATTTTACCCAGGTTCTTTACCTGCTCAATGTCTCTTTTCGCTTTATTGATGGGAATAGCAAACCCTATATTTTGTCCCTCAATATCAATGGCTGTATTAATCCCTATAACCTCACCCTTTAGATTTAAAAGAGGGCCTCCAGAATTTCCTTTGTTAATGGCAGTGTCTGTTTGAATGACATCTTCAATGGTTTCATAAAATCCTCCGCCTGAAGCTGTGATTGTTCTTCCCAATCCTGAAACAACCCCAACAGAAATAGTATTCTGATATCTTCCCAAAACATAACCTATGGCAATCACTGTCTGGCCAATCTGTATTTTGTCAGAATTGCCGAGTTTCACCTGAGGAAAAGATTTAAAATTACCTTCTTGTTTAATCTTCAGTATTGCTATATCTTGAACAGGATCCTTTGCTAAAACCCCGGCTGAAAAGCTTTCGCCATCTAAGGTTAAGACAGTATAATCTGCGTCCTGGTCTAAAACCACGTGTTTATTGGTTAAAACCATTCCATCTTCAGAAATAATGAATCCTGTTCCTCCGCCCACTTCTTTTTTTTCAACCCCTTTTTCCCGATATCTAGGAACTTTAAATTCAAAAAATGGATCGTTAAAAAATTCCTCAAAAGGAGAGTAATAATATTCTTCAAGCACAGGAAGGTCTTTGGTCACAATAATGCTTACCACAGCCGGGGAAACCTCTTTTACTACTTTAATGACTGATTGTTCCTGAAGGGTCTGGGGCAGATAAACTTCTTGTCCAACTGGTTCAGGCTTCAGTTTATTTAAATAATCCTTTACCTCTAAATAAAAATATCCCCCAGAAATTGCTCCAGCTAAAAACCCGAAAACTGAAGAAACAAAAATAGTTAAGATTAAAATTGGAAAGACCTTGTTTTTCCCAGGCTTCAAAAACTTAATCTTTTGCATTCCCAATTGAGGTTTTTTAATTTGTGGCAACCTATAGTCTATCATATCAAATCTTATTGTCTCTTAATCTCTTTTATTTCTCAATGAATTGATGAATTTATACTGAAAAATATCTGTTTTTATGGGTCCCAAGAACAACATGTAGGCTCCAGCTAAAATATATTTTAAATATATTTTAACCCTTCCTTGTCTTTCAAATCTCCTGGAAGAAGTGAAGATGCCTTTGGTTTCAATAAACCCGAATTTCCCGTATTTTCCAGCTCTCCTGGCATAATAATGGTCTTCCCCCAGCCTTATTTCCTCATCAAATCCCTTGACTTTCTGATGGATTTCTCTTTTTACCAAGACAGAATTGGTAGCATGGGGTAAAAAACTCTGACTCAGTTTTACCCACAGATTGTAAAGCCAGAAAGCGAATTTATCAACCAGAGCTCCATTGGGATAAATGGAGAAAGAAGCCACTCCTAAATTCCTTTTTTCAAATTCTTCCACAAGTTTCTCTAAAAAATCATCTGCTAAAATCTTATTATCTGCATCCATAAATAAAAACAAATTCCCTTGAGCAATCTCAGCTCCTTCATTTCTTCCTTTGGCCGGCAGTCCCCCTTTTACAATCTTGCAGCCAAAGTGTTCAGCTATCTCTGTTGTTTTATCCATAGAACCTCCATCTGCAACAATTATTTCATAATCTTTAAAGGTTTGCTTGTTAATCCCCTCAAGCAAAAAAGGGAGGTTTTTTTCCTCGTTCAAGGCTGGAATAATAATGCTTAACATGTTTTTTATTTCCATAATTTTTTAGCTTCCTGCCATATCTCAGGTTTATTATGTTTTTCCTTCATCTGATACCACCACTCGCTTCCCCATAAATAGAATCTATCAAGGCCGGTTCTTTTGGCAAAATCAATGTTATACCTGAACTGCTCCAAATCCATTGTTTTTTCCTGTTCCTCTAAAGGACAATAATAAAGTAATTTAGAGCACCAGGGTTCTGCCTGCAGTTCAGTACAGATTACTTTTTTATTAAAAATCTTTTTTATGACCTGGGACTTTCTCCAGTAAAAAACAGGGGGGAAAGGATAAGAAACTGAAACACCCAATTCTCCAAACCAGACCTTTTTATATATCGTCATTCCCACCAGATCGCCCAGTCTGGCAGCCTCTATCCAGAAAGAACCTTCACCGCTGGCTGAAATTAAAACCTGTCTTCCTGAATCTATTGATTTTACTAAATCTACCTCTTTTTTCAAGAAATCCCTGTCTTTCCAGGGACATTCACCAAAAGGAAAGAAAGGTTCATTTTCAATCATCCAGACAGATATGGAAGATTCCTCCTGATACCTCAGGACAATCTTTTCAATAAGGTTTAAGATTCTTTCCTGCTGTTCTTTTTTATCCAGACCCTTTGCCCATTCCGGGATATGACATTCCGGCCAACGACCGGTTTTCATGCCAATGACCAGAATAATCTTTGCATTATTTTTTCCCGCCTCATTAATCTGCCAATCCAGATCATCAAAATGAAATCCATCTCTTTCTGGTTCAATCAAGTCCCAGTGGGTAATTAATTTTATGTCTTTTACTCCTAAATCAGACAACAAGGCTGTATAGTTTTTCTGCCAATCCAGGCCTAAATCCTGGGCATGTTTCTGGGAAAAATTAACCCCAAAGACAATCTCTTCTGCCTCAGGAGGGACACCAATAAAAAAATAACCTAGCAAAATCAAAAAAATAATCAATACACTAAATAAGAACATTTTGGGTTTCATTTAAAAATGTTTTAATGCTGAGAAATTATTTTTTGTATGTTAAAAACTCCTCTTTTTTGTCCTTCCACAAATCCCTGCATGGCAGCTTCTGCAAACCATCCAGTTTTTAATAAATCAAAAAGCCATTCATTGGTGTATTTTGGATTCTGCTGCTCAATGGCAGAACCCAACCTTAGAATCCATTCACGATTAAAACCTTCCTGGGAGCCTATTAAAGGAGCAATAATGATTGGCAAGCCTAAAGCAGTATAAAAAGACAATTCACTTGGCTTTGTCCATAAAATATCTGTTTTTCTCAATGCAAGATTGAATTCCTTAAAATATCCTCCTATTTCTTTGTTAAAAATTATCTCTATATTTTCATTCAAACTGTCTGTTAAATTTAAATCCTTTATTTTCTTCACAAAATATTCCTTAATCCAGTCTCTGATTCCAGCCACTAAAATGATTTTAATTTCCTTGCTCTTAATTTTTTCCCGCAAGGTTTTTAAAATATTGAACCCAATTTCCTTTTGAGCCCCTGCTCCCCCTATTGCAAACATCAGTGTTAAAGGACGGCTTGGTTTTTTGGGCAGCTCACCTAAATATCTTTCAATTAAAGATTGGTATCGCTGAAAATATTTCCTTTTTGGATCAAGAATTAAAAGGCGCTCAGCCAAATCATGCTTTAATATTTCCAGGTTTTCAGAACCAATATTTTCCAAAGGCAAGGGAAAACCAGTAAAAAAGATATTTTTGGCTCTTATCCCATAAAGCTTTAATCTCTCCATCACCCTTTCAGTGGGAGCAAAATATTTAATCCTGCTCAAAGAAGGCTTTAAAGGAGCCCAGGATCTAGCAATGTCAGCATCGCACACAATACAGAAAATCTCTCCAGGATAATTGAAAAACTCAGCCATGAAAGCAGGGATAAAAAAGGTGGAAACAAAGGGCAAGGGTTCTTTTTTTAATCTGTCAATCAAATCCTTCCCCCAGCCGCTTTTAAATAAAGAATAGAATCTTCTTAAAGAAAAATTGGGCTTGGATAAATCCCTTCTGGGATAAAAACTGAGAATTTTTTGGAATTGGTCATAGAGAGAAAAAGAAAATTCACCAATCAAGGGAATCCTTTTAAAATTTGAAATAAATTCATAAAATCTCTTTGATTCCTGCCAAATCGTCCTGTCTCTTTCCGGGATTCCTTGATAGCTGTTGGCATTAATAATTTCTCCCTTAAAAGCTAAACTTTTCAAAGGATAAGCTGTTCTCTGGTGACCATAACCCATATTCACATCTACCACCCAAGCTTTCTGATTGATAGATTGTTTCATATATATTATTTTATCAAAATTCTTCTAATTTAGCATCCTTAATATATAAAAGTTTGACAAATTTTTGTTTTATAATAATTTTTTAAAAATACTAAAATTTAATAAAAGAAAGATGAATCGTCTTATTTGGTGACATATTTTGACAAATTATAAAAAAGATGTATAACAAAAACAGATATTTAAAAAGGTGTGAAAATTGAAAGGGGAATTGATAGATTTAGAAGACTTAAATTTTAATAGAGGCGGAATAGTAGTATATAAAAGACAGCATATCTTTTACCTTATCATCGAAGAAAGTATAATGGTATTAGGAAAGGTAATTGACTGGAAAAAAAATTTTTCTCTCCCTAAAACAGTTGAAACCATAACGGAAAGCAAGGCAAAAAAGGGAATACAAGAGTTACTATCCAAGAAGATACCGATTTTTTTCTTCAATTAATCGTCTTTACCTTATTTATTATTAGACACACAAGAGAAATAATTCTTTTAAAAAGAAAATTTCTCTTTTTTTTATTCTAAGAACTTTAATCTTTGTCTCTCCTGCAGCTTCCAAGCCACAAAACCTAAAATTAAATAACAAACCAATAACCAAACAAAAGAAACATTTTTAAAACTAAAGGTGGCATAGGGAATCTTTGAAGAAACATCAACTATTTTTAATATATAGGTTAAAAGCAGCCAAACAGGAAAAGAAAGCAAATAAGAGAAGGGGGGAAACATGGCTCCCAGAAAAGCAAGGATAAATCCCAAAATAGTAATTAAAGGTAAAAGAGGAACAATGAAAATGTTGGCTAAAGGACCTGCCAATGGTATCTGGCCAAAATTATATATTAAAACAGGAAGAGTGAAAAATTGAGCGGCAAGAGTAGAAGCTAAAGAATATCTGAGCTGAAAAACATTGGGAACCTTTTTTAAAAACTCCAAAAAAACAGGCTGTAAAAAAACCAATCCCAATATTGCTAAAAAAGATAATTGGAATCCAGCATCTGATTTCAAAAGCAAGGGATTAAAAAACAACATTAAAGCTGCTGACAAAATGATTGTCCTCAAACCATTGGAGGCCCTGCCAAAATGCTGGGCTGTTAAAAAAAGAATTCCCATGATAGCTGCCCTGACAGCTGAAGACGAAGCACCAATAGACAAGACGTAAAATAAAATCAATGCTATTGAAAGATAAAATGCCTGTTTCCTCCAGAATCCCAAAAACAAGAGAAACCCTAAAATCAAAGAAGATATAATGGTAATGTTCATTCCAGAAACAGCAGTAATGTGACGGGTGCCTGTAAGATTAAATTTTTCCTTCCAGGCCTTTGGAATGTTTTCCTCATTACCAAAGAACAAGGCTTCCAAGAGTCCTGCCTGGGGTGAGGGCATTATTTTCCCTACGCTCTCTTTCAATCTATCGGTTAAAGAAAATAGTGTTTTAATTATCAAATTACCAGACCCCTCACCTACCAAGTCTATTTTAGGGAAATACATTACAGAATAAATTCCGTCTTTTGCTAAATACTCCATATAATTAAAATCTTCAAAAACCTTGGGTTCCTCTATTAATCCTGTGATTTTTAATTTATCTCCATATTTGTACTGAGGATACCTCCAGCAGGTCACTAAGATCTTGCCTTTTAAATCTTGAAGTTGAATTGTTAATTTAGTGGTTTTTTCTCCCAAGACCGGTTGTTTATTAACCATTCCTATTAAACTAACAACTTCCTTTTGTCTGACATAATCTTTTAATTCATTGTTTTCCCCTCTTAAAATAAACATCTGGTGGCGCCAGATTCCCAGGACAAAAAACAATAAACAAAAACCAATCACCACTATCTTTTTATATCCCCAGAAAAGGGAAATAAGGACAATTCCCAGCATTAAAACTCCCAGAAAATAAATCTGGGAACTTACAATAAAGGAGTTTACAAAGATTCCTCCGATAAAAGAAAGACAGAGAAGCAACAGGATTTTGGATTTTGTCATAACAATTTGACAAAACTTCTGGCTTTACGTCTTAGTTTTCTTATCTCACCTGACAGACATCAAAAAAAGGAGAGATTGCTTTTTGAATATCCAAGAGATATTCCTGGGGGTAGGCCTTTTTGTTTTCGAATGCAGGATCAATTGTTTTTTCTGCCCTGAAACTTTGCAAAAAATATTTTTGAGCAGGTTTAATCCAGTGAACAATCTTCAAAATATCTTGTTTTTCAAGCAACCCGGGAACAACAGTAGTCCTGAATTCAAAATCAAGGTTTGATTTTTTTAAAATATTAATGCTTTCTTCAATATTCCTTAACATTGTGTCAGTCCAGCCATCCATCATTCCAACAACCTTTCCATATTTTTCTCTGGGAGCTTTAATATCCATTGCCACATAGTCTATTAATTTTTTATCTATCATTTTTTTCAGCATCCCGGGGTTTGAACCATTGGTATCTAGTTTTACCAGGTATCCTGATTTTTTAATTTTTTTAATAAAGGATGGCAAATCTTTATTGACGGTCGGCTCTCCCCCGCAAATCACTATGCCTTCCAACAATTTCTTCCTGTCTTTTAAAAAATCAAAAAACTCTTTTTTTGAAATCTGGGGTTGGTCCTTAATCTTTTGGGGCAATACCAGCTCTGATGAATAACAAAAAGGACAGCGGAAATTACATCCTGCCAAAAAAACAGTGCCAGCCAAACAACCAGGAAAATCAATGATGGTAAGCTTTTGAAGGCCGCCAATCTTCATTTTAGGTTTTTTTAACTCCTAAACCAAAGCCTGATGCCAATTTTCTGATTTTAAATTCCTTTCTCTCTTTGAACTCCTGTTTTTTCCCGAAATTCCATTCCTGAACCGGTCTTAAATAACCAACAATCCTTGAGTAAACCTCACAGGGTTGTTTAATGGTGCATTTGGGACAATAAAAGTGTTCTCCCTCTAAATAACCGTGGACCGGACAGATTGAGAAGGTGGGGGTTAAAGTAATATATGGCAAATGGAAATTCTCAAAAACTTTCTTGATTAGATTCTTAACATTCTGGATTTCAGAAATGCGCTCGCCTAAAAACAGGTGGAGGACAGTGCCCCCGGTATACTTACACTGGGCTTTATCCTGGAGCTTTAAGGCTTCAAAGGCATCAGTGGTATGATTTACAGGTAATTGGGTTGAGTTGGTGTAGTAAGGCACCTTTTTTGTTCCAGCTGTAATGATGTCTGGATAATTCTTTCTGTCTTTTAGGGCTAAACGATAAGCAGTATTGTGAAGACAAACCAGTCCTTGACCTCCTAAAAAGTTTTCGACTAAATCCCCTTTAACGTCTACCTCAAAATCATAAACATATTTTGAGGTTTTTATTTTTTTAACTGACTTTACTGGATCCCAATAAAGGTCACCCTTAATAAGAAGTTTTAAATTGTCGATCAAAGGATCTTTTATCTTTTTTCCTAATTTCTCTAAAATTTCTTTTAGATAATGCCAAGAAATTATATTTTTTCTTATATTTCTATTGAAGCTATCTTTGTTAATGTCCAATTCTCTTAAATCTTTTGTTTTTAAACCGTGTCTTTTCATTAAAGATTTAAGGCTTTTTACAATTTTGGGAATCCTTTCTCTCCCAGAATTTGTCAATCTTCTCTTAAATTGTCTTTTTAAAATTAAAGAGTAAAATTTTTGAAGATTATTAATTCCGCTTATCGATAACACATAATTCTTCTTCCATTGAGGATTATATTTATCTTTTCTATCAATTCTAATCTTGGCTAAAATTCCTAATCTCAAAAGTAAAATATTAAGTCCCTCCATTAAATCTTTAGAATTAGTATAAAGGCGGTAACTATAATCACTTTTTTCTTTATTTGAATATTCAGAACCATCTCCTAATGAGAATCCTTTTAAAAGACCAGCTACGAAATCATTAGGAGCAAAATAAGCAAAAGAGGGAATCTCCTTATGTCCGCTTTTTCCTTTTACCCCTAATATCTCTTTTATTGCCAAAGTCGTCATTTTACTTAGTGTTAAAACGAAACATCTTTTGTAATCCCTTCTATCTTTTCCAGAAGACAAAGAGAAGCTTCCTTGACCGAAAGTTTTCTGGAGGGCATCAATCATTTCTTTAATTATTTTTCCATCAGTATTACTAAATTCAATCCTATCAGTGTTAAGCCAACCCTCTGCCAAAAGGCTTCCTATTATAAAGCCTAAATCCTTATCACATTTAATTAGATTCTTAATGGAATGAGTATTTTTAGTCTTTCGATAAAAGATTGATGACCTTTCAAGGGTTTCTCTATTTAAAGAGATATTCAAATCATAGAATAATTTTAAAGGAATCACCCTGCTCTTTCTCCAAAAATACTTTACATTTCCCCATTTAAAAGCATAATAATTTCCTGCCCAATTTATAACCCTATCATTTGCAATTAATTCTTCTACTAAATCTCTTGTAGTTTTTAAATACAGTTTATTTCCCAAATGGGGATGTTTTTTAAATTCTTCAATTAAATTAAACTCAGAATATTGGTTTTCCATTTCAATCCTCTTCGGAATAGCAATTACCTCTCCCTTCTTCAAATCTTCGACCTTGATTCCTTGAGGAATTCCTTGTTCATCAAGAGTGAAGATACTGTGATATTTAGTAACCTTAACTTTTCTTCCCGAAGCAGTGATGATTTCGTACATTGAATCACCCGGGTGTCTAATTAAGGCGGTAACTGGATATTTTTTAATCTTCTGAGTGTTTCGACCAAATCCATAAGTAAATAATCCTCCTTTAGGAAGCGGTAGAACCTCACTTCTTCCAATAATCTGGATTTTTTCTTTATTCTTCACCAAATATCTATCAATTAAAGGACCGATTTCAGTTAATTTAGGATTACTTTGAGAAATCAAAACTTTTTCATCAGGAGCTAAGCTACTTTCAGCTGGAGTGGCTTCCAGATTATATATGTTGCCTGTCTCTTTTTGATATTTCACCAATTTTTCTCTCATGAAATCCATTACCTCCAAAGTAAACCTCTGTCCTCTTTTTGAACCAATGTTATCTCCGATGAAATTCAAAAGGGCTTCGTTCATTCCAATCAGACCTATGGTTGAAAAATGGTTATCGTAATACCTGTCTCTCATTTTCTTTATGCCCTCTAAATAGTGTCTTGAATAAGGATACAAACCTTTTGTTATAAAATTCTCCAGCACCTTTCTTTTTATTTCCAGACTTTCTTTTGCCAGATCCATTACCTTTATTAATCTCTTAAAGAAATCTTTTTTTGTCTTTGACAGATAACCGATTCTGGGAAGATTGATGGTAACCACCCCGACGCTGCCTGTGAGGGCACCTGAACCAAACAATCCTCCTCCTCCTCGATTATGAAGTTCTTTTAAACTTAATCTGAGCCTGCAACACATGGATCTCACATCCTCTGGATTCATTTCAGAATTAATGTAATTCGCAAAATAATTAGTGCCGTACTTTGCCGAAGCTTTAAAGATTAAATCAAAAGCTGGGTCGTCTCAGGGAAAGTCTTTAGTAATATTTATGGTGGGAATGGGAAAATGAAATGGTCTTCCGCTCTTATCTCCATCCAACATTATTTCATAAAAAGCTTTGTTAAAAGTCCTCATCTCTTCTTCAAACTCACTATAAGTTTCTTTCTGGGGTTTTCCTCCAATAATCACTGGCTGTTTAGCAAAGGCAGGAGAAGGTTTCAAATCTAAAGTAATATTAGAAAAAGGACATTGAAAACCTACTCTGGTAGGAACAGCCATGTTGTATAAAAATTCCTGGAAAGCCTGCTTTACTTGTTTGTAATTTAGGTTGTCATAACGAATGAAAGGAGCTAAAAGAGTGTCGAAATTTGAAAAAGCAACAGCTCCAGCTACCTCGCCCTGAAGAGTATACAAAAAATTTACTATCTGACCTAAAACTACCCTGAAATGTTTTGGTGGCTTTGATTCTATTTTACTTGTAACTCCACCAAAACCTCTAAGCAAAAGGTCATAAAGATCCCAGCCCATACAATAGCAAGCAAGGCTGTCTAAATTATGGATGTGCAAATCTCCTGACTTAAAAGCTTCTCTTATTTCTTTTGGATAGATTTTATTCAACCAATATCTCTTAATAATGTAAGAGACGCCGTAATGGTTTAATCCCTGAAGAGAAAATGCCATGTTGGCATTCTCCTGAACCTCCCAGTCCAATCTTCCCAGATAATTGTCGATCCTTTCCACTGCTTCCTCGCTCACCGCTACAGCTTCCCTTATCCTTCTCCTTTGCTCCCTGTATAAAATAAAGGCTTTGGCAGTATCTACCAAGCCTTCTAATATCAAAACTTCCTCTATAATATCCTGAATCTGTTCAACACCAGGAATCTCCTCTTTTTTGAACCTTCGGCTTAAGAGCTGGACTACCTTATCAGACAGTTTTTTCGATTTCCTGCCGTCACCCTGACCAGTGGCAGTGATGGCTTTGTAAATAGCGTCTGAAATTCTCTTCTGGTCAAAATCTGTAATTGTCTTGTCTCTTTTTTGGACTTTGGTAATTTTATTTTTAAGCATCATACTTCATTTTATATGAAAAAAAATTTGGGTCAAACCCAATTAGAATCGGCTTCAAATTAGAGTTATCCACAGGGACTCGTAGATGATTTTTGAACGTTTAGGTAAACAGATTTTATTGAAAACCCAAACACTTCCTTAAAAGATCTAAAGAATCATTAGAATTTAGCCTAGAAATAAAAAAAACCGAGAACAAGACTTTCGGACTGGATGTGTCGCTCAGCTAAAATTAGAAACCAGTAACAATAACAGTTACCTTTATTTCTCCTTTCTTTAATCTCTCACTCTGGGCAGCTCCAAAGATTACCTTGGCCCTGGGATTAACTTCTTTGGTAATGATTCTGCCTATTTCTTCAATCTCAGAAAGGGCAATGTCTTCGCCAGAAACATTAAATAAAACTCCTCTTGCTCCTCTGGGGGTCGAATCCAGGAATGGAGAATTAAGAGCAAAACCTACAGCTTCTTCAGCTCTTTTTTCACCTTGGCTCTTGCCTATTCCAAAGAGAGCTGTACCTGAATTTTTAAGGATGGATCTCACATCAGCAAAATCAACGTTCACTATTCCTGGAAGTAAAATCAAATCTGAAATTCCCCTTACTGCCTCTCTTAAAATATCATCGCAAATCCAAAAAGCATTAAGGAGCGGGGTTTCGGGATTGAGTTCTTCAAGCAGTTTATCGTTTTTAATCACCACCAAAGCATCAACCTTTTCTTTCAATAAATCCCTGCCGGTTTCAGCAATCCTTCTTCTATAAGCACCTTCAAAAGAAAAAGGAAGGGTTACTATGGCCACGGTTAGGGCTCCTGACTTTTTTGATATATCAGCTACAACAGGAGCTGCCCCGCTGCCTGTTCCTCCGCCCAAGCCTCCGGTAATAAAAACCATGTCTGCTCCTTTTAAAACTTCAGAAATATCTTTTTTGCTCTGTTTAGCTGCAGCTGCCCCGATCTCAGGTTTCATTCCAGTTCCCAGTCCCTGGGTTATACCCTCTCCAATCTTTAATTTTATATCAGCTCTGGTTTTTCCCAGATCCTGATAATCCGTATTTATGGCAATCAATTCTACGCCTTCAATTCTGGATTTCCTCATCCTCAAAACAGCATTTCCGCCTGAACCTCCCACTCCCACTACCTTGATTCTGGTGCCAATTTTTTTCATGGAATAAAAATCTTAAACATTTTTTTTATTTTGGAAACCGTTTTCCTGCCAAATTCAAAACCTTTTTCTTTTCCCTCCAAATCAGCTCCCATTAAAACCAGACCGCAGACAGTGGCCAAACCCAAATCTTCTTCCATTCCCGAGATTCCTTTCGGTCTTCCCAGGCGGACAGGTAAATGAAATTTATTTTTAGCCAATACCACTATCCTGGGGAGTTTTGCTCCACCGCCTGTCAAAACTATGCCGGCTGGCAGCAGTTTTTCTTTTGAAATGCTTTTTAATTTTTTATTAGCTTCTTCAAATATCTCTGAAACCCTGTCTGAAGTAATCTTTGTCAAGAATTTCTGGGAAAAAACCAAAGGTTCATCCTCTCCAATATTGATTCTCCGTTTAACATCCTTTCCTTTCAAAAAACAGGATCCATACTCAATCTTTATCCTCTCTGCTATGTCAATATCTGTTTTTAAACCAATGGCAATATCATTGGTGATATTGCTGGAGCCCATGGGCAATACTGCTAAATATATTAAATTCCCTTCTTCAAAAACAGCCAGACTGGTAATTCCAGCTCCAATATCCAATAAGGCTACCCCCAGCTCTTTTTGTCTTTCTGTTAAAACGGCCCGGGAAGCTGCTATTGAAGAAGGCATCATGTCTAAAATCTCCAGATTGGAATTTAAAACTGCCTGTTTAATGTTTTCTAAATAAGGAGAAAATCCTCCTAAAGCCAAAACTTCTACCTCCAGCCTCACCCCCTGAAGACCAAGGGGGTCTTTTATTCCTTTTTCTCCATCAACAATAAACTCTTTGGGAAAAACATCAAAAATCTCCTTGTTGGAAGGCAGATTGATAGCTCGGGCAGCCTGTAAAACCCTTTGAATATCTTCTTCAGATATCTTCTGGTCTGCCCGGGAAACAGAAATTAATCCCCGGGAAGGAACAGAAAAAAGATGGCTTCCATTGAGATTAACGTATATTGAATTAATTCTCCGGCGTAAATTCTGTGACTTTCTCGAGAAAAGATCCTTAAAAAGATTAGAAAGCTTTTCAACATTAACCACTGTTCCCCTTCTAACCCCTTCTGAGGTTTCTTCAATCTTTGAAACCAATTCCAATCTTTCTTCTTTTAAATTCTGCTTAACTGTCAAAATCTTAACATTTGATGTCCCAATATCCAAACCTGTTATGAATTTTTCTTTTGCCATTTTAGTTAGATTTTTCCTTCACTTTCCTATTTTTATTCAGATTTAACAAAATATTTATCTAGATAATAATTTTCTTTTTCTTCCATTTTTTCAGCTTCCCTGACTGATTTTTCGTGATTATAACCCAGCAGGTGCAATATTCCGTGAATCAAAACCTGGCACAGCTCTTTTTCAAACAAAGAATCAAACCTCCTGGCGTTTTTTTTTACCACCTGAGGACATATTACAATCTCTCCCAGAACATCATCTCCAGTTTTGAATTTCTTTTTTAAATACTTTGTTTCAGGAAAAGCCAATACGTCAGTGGCTTGATCTTTCCCCAGATATCTTTTGTTTAATTGCCTTATCTCTTTTTCCTTGATTAAAGCTACTGACAATTTTGCTTTTTTCTTATTCTCTTTTTCTAAAACCTTCTGGCCGACTTTTTTAAAAAAATCTTTGTCTATTGAAACAGAGGTTAAATTATTAATTTCTATCATGATTGAGAAAGCATGTCTTTGACTATTTTTGAAACTAAACTACCTTCTGCTCTTCCTTTTATCTTTGGCATCAATTCAGACATCACCCTTCCCATGTCTTTAATATCGCTAGCTCCCATCTTTTCAATAACTTCTGATGCCATGTTTTTTATCTCTTGTTCTGGAATCTGCTCTGGTAAATATCTTTTTAAAATCTCAATCTCTTGTTTTTCTTTCTTGGCCAAATCATCTCTTTTCCCTTTTTCAAAACCAGAAATTGCTTCTTTGTTCTTTTTGATGTTTGAAAGAATAACATTTAAAATCTCTTCATTAATTAAGGAACTCTTTTTTTCCAATTCCTTTTCACTTAAATCTGTTTTCTCTCTGCTTAAATGATATCTTTTTTCCTTTTCTTTATTTAATATATCAGCTTTTAGCATCCTTAAGACAGAAACCTCAATTTGTTTTTTTTCCTTTAATGCTTGTTTAAAATCTGTTTCAATTTTCTTTTTCAGCATATTTAGTAAGTCTTTTGTCCCAGTTTTTTCATTTTCTCATACTCTTTTCTTTTTTCCTCTCTTCTCAAGGCGGCTCTCCTCTTTAACTGTTTTGACCTTTTTCTTTTTCTGTACACCGACTTTCTTGCCCTAATCAAAAGCCCGCTATTTCTAACCCTTCTGGTAAAGCGGCGGATCAAACTCTGGGAATTTTCTCTTTCTTTTTTTCTTACTTCTAAAGCCATTTTTTATAATGTTTAAGATTTAAAATTTAGTTTATAATTTTGAATCAGGGCATTCCTGGGATGTCCCTGTCTTTGGTACTCTCCCATCCTGCCAGGAGGTGTAAATGCAAATGATCAATAACCTGCCCTCCTCCTCTGCCGACATTAAATACTAATTTATAACCTTTTTTGCTTACTTTAATTTTTTCCGCTATCTCTTTGGTGAGCAAAAACATCTTTCCCATTAGTTCCTTGTCTTCCTGGCTTAAATGATTGATTGAAATTATGTGTTTCTTGGGAATAACCAGGATATGAATTGGGGCTTTGGGTTTAATATCCTTGAAAGCAATAAATTCATCGTCCTGGTAGACTATTTCAGCTGGAACCTCTCCTTTTGAAATCTTACAAAATATACAATTTTCCATAATTTTTGACAAGCTCGGCACAGAACCAAAACTGTTCAGGTTATCTTTTTAAAGCTTTTTTCATTTCTTTTATTACTTTTTCTAATTTTACCTCTTTTTGTTTGCCTGTAGCCATGTGCCTGATTATTATTGTTCCTCCCAGGGCTTCTTTCTGACCCAAGATCAAGGTATAATCCACTCCTGATCTGTCTGCTATTGCTAACTGGGCCCTTAAAGAGTCCCTGCTGAGAGATTCTAAAACCGGGATTTCTGCCTTCCTGAATTCCTCCATTAATTTAAAAGTTTTCCTTTTGGCCAAACTGCCTAATTGGGCTAAAAAAATCTTGGGTTTTGTTTTCCTTGGGAATCTAATTGCCCTTTTTTTCATCAGCCATATGATTCTGTCAATGCCCCCTGCCGCTCCTACAGCTGGAGTGTCCTTGCCTCCTAAAATTTTAACCAAACCATCGTACCTGCCTCCACCTGCAAAGGCATGCTTGACTGTTTCTGGAGGTTTCTCCTGTTTTTCTGAACTTTCTTTTTTCTCGGTTAATGGAGAAAAAATTTCAAAGACAGTCCTGGTATAATAATCCAATCCCCTGACCAGGTAAGGATTTAAACGATAAGGTATTTCAATCTCATCCAAAGATTCCAAAACCTCTTTAAAATGCTGATGGCAGTTCTGACAAAGATGGTCTATTATCTGGGGAGCCTGAGAAATTATTCTTTGACACTTCTCTTCTTTGCAGTCTAAGATTCCTAAAGGATTTTCTTTTAATCTTCGGCGGCAGGAAACACACAAACCATTAACCCTTGGTCTGAGATAACTCACTAAAAGCTTTTTATAATACGGACGGCAGCTGCTGTCTCCAATACTGTTTACTTCAATGATTAAATCTTTTAATTTAAGCTTTTTTAAAATACTATAAAAAATCTGGATGATTTCAGTGTCCCTTGCCGAACTCTCTTCTCCTATAATTTCCAGACCGAATTGCCAAAACTGACGGAATCTTCCCAGCTGAGGTTTTTCATACCGGAAAAAGGGTCCAAAATACCAGAGCTTTACCGGTTTTGGAAAACTCTGCATTCCGTTTTGAATATATGCCCTGACCACAGGAGCTGTTCCATCAGGCCTCAGGGTCAAATAATCCCTTCCTCTTGTTCTTAAGGAAAACATTTGTTTTTGAACCACCTCTGTTTTCAAACCTATTCCTTTTGAAAAAAGCTCTGTTTCTTCCAATATCGGGGTTTCTATTTTTTTGAAATTGTAAAAGCCAACAATATCATTAATTACATCATAAATCTTCTGGAAATATCTCTGATCTTCCTCCAGGATATCGTGCATGCCGGTTGGAGATTGAAATTTAAGTTTCATAATAAAGCTTTCTTAATAAGCAGGAGCTTCGAATTTAGCAAGAACTGTAAATGGCCAGGCCCTAATATATACCCTGCCCACAATATTTTTTTGGGGCAGGACTCCCCAGCGCCTGGAATCTGAAGAAAACTTTCTGTTATCTCCCAGAACAAAATACTGGTTTTCTGCAAGAGAAATTCGAACAACTCCTCCTGTTTCTAATCCTGGAGACAGATATTCTGACTCATCTAAAACCTGCATTCCTTCTCCATCGGAAAGCAATATTTTGCCATCTTTAATTTCTATTGTCTCTCCAGGGAGACCAATGATTCTTTTAATGTAGCGTTGAGAAGGGGTCTGGGGATATTTAAAAACAATCACCTCTCCTCTCTGGGGATCTCTGAATCTATAGCTAATCTCGTCAATAATTAAATAATCCCCGGTTTCAAAATTAGGGCTCATTGATATACCCTGAACAAAAAAAGGTTGGAAAATAAGATAGCGGATAGGAATTATGATTATAGCTGCCAATATGAGAGTTTTTATGCTCTCAGATATAATAGGAAAAAGAAACTTTTTCATATCTTATTATTTTAGCAGTTTTTTTCATTTTGGCAATCCCTCTTCAATTCATGGTTTTTTATTCAAAGGTGTTTTGGACTTAAAGGATGGTATATAATAAGAATATGAAGATTATTGTTGGTTTGGGAAACCCGGATAAAAAATACAAACTTACCCGTCACAACATTGGTAGACTGACACTCATTGAATGGCGGAAAACAGCTGGTTTTCCTGATTTTAAGTTAAGGAAAAAATACAAGGCTCAAATTATAGAAGCTAGTTTTGCCAGAAAAAAAATAATGCTTGTTCTGCCTGAAACATCTATGAATCTTTCAGGAAAATCAATAAAAGCATTGCTTATCAATTACAAAACACCCTCTACCCGTATCTGGGTGATTCATGACGATATTGATGTTGATTTAGGAAAAATTAAAATTGTAAAAAATAAAGGGGCTGCCGGTCACAAAGGGGTTCAATCAATAATCAATAAGGTAAGGACCAAAAACTTTGTCAGGTTCCGTATCGGCATTAAACCAAAGAACCTCAATCCTGAAGCCTTAGATAATTTTGTTCTCCAGAAATTTACAAAAAAAGAAAAAGAGGTTATAAAAAAAACTGTTAAAAAAACAATTGAAGCAATTGAAACTGCTTTAAAACAAGGAGTGGCAAAAGCAATGAACAGGTTTAATTAACTCTCACCAAATAAAAAAATTGGTTTTATCCAATAGATTATGGCTTAATGAAAAATGAGTAGTCCAAAAACAGCAAACAGCGTTGTTATTGCAGGCATCACCCCTTATTTTTTAAAAAGGGATAATTTTTGGTTTGAAAAAAATCTACATAAGATTCTGAAAACAAGCAAGACCCAGACCTTTTTTGAAAAAAATATATTTCTTGTCGAAAAAGACCAACAATATAATTTCTCTCAATTTCTAAGAAGATTGGATGAAATGGGTTATGAAAAGGTGTATAAGGTGTCTGATATCGGAGAGTTTGCCCAGAGAGGAGGAATCATTGATGTCTTTCCCATAAATTCCAGAGAAGCTGTCAGGTTTGAATTCCTGGGAAATAAAATACAAACCATTGAAAAGCTTCCCATAATAATTGAGGATGAAAAATCAGCGAAAGAGATTTTACAAAAAAAGTTAAAATCTCAAAGATTATTTTCTGATTTAAAGGATGTCAAACAAGGAGATTATCTGGTTCATCTGGACCATGGAATTGCCACCTTCAAAGGAAAACAATCACTTTCTGTCTATAAACAGGAAGCTACTGATTATTACATACTGGAGTATGCCAAAGGAGATAAACTCTATGTGCCGCTTGGTTTGGAAAGAAAACTATCAAGATATATTGGTTTTGTGGAACCCAAAATCTCCAGGTTGGGCTCTTTTCTCTGGCAGAAAACAAAGAAAAAAGTAAAAGAAGATACAGAAAAATTAGCCCGGGAACTTTTAGAAATTTATGCTAAAAGAGAGATAATAAAAAAACCACCATATCTGCCCGAAGACGAAATTGATTTTCAATTAGCCTCTTCTTTCCCTTATGAAGAAACCCCAGACCAAATCAAATCTGTTCAAGACATTAAAAAAGACCTGGAAAGCACCAGGCCAATGGATAGACTATTGTGTGGCGACGTAGGGTTTGGTAAAACCGAGGTAGCTTTAAGGGCAATGGTAAAAACAGTGAAATCAGGCTGGCAAACAGCCATCCTGTGTCCAACAACCATCTTAGCCAACCAGCATTTTCAGAACTTTAGAGAAAGAATCAAGAACCTGCCAATTACCATTGCTCTTCTTTCAAGATTGAAATCAAAAAGAGAACAAAAACAGATAATTAAGAATGTAAATGAAGGGAAAACTGATATTTTAATAGGGACCCATAGAATCTTATCAAGAGATGTTTCTTTCAAAAAATTAGGTTTGTTAATTATTGATGACGAACATAGGTTTGGAGTAAAACAAAAAGAAAAATTAAAAAAAATCAGGACATCCCTTAATGTCTTGTCTCTGTCAGCTACCCCTATTCCCAGAACCCTTTATTTGTCTCTCTCTTCTTTAAGAGACATTAGTTTGATTAAAACCCCTCCTCCTGGAAGACTGCCTGTTAAAACCTTTATCCTCCCTTTTTCTGAAAAAACAATTAAAACAGCTATTGAGAATGAAATCTCCCGGAAGGGCCAGGTTTATTATTTGCACAACCGAATAGAAACCATTAAAACAGCAAAAAAGTTTTTACAAACACTTTTGCCTAAAGCCCGATTTGATATTGCCCATGGAAGATTAAAAGAGAAAAAAATAGTTGAAGTAATGAATAATTTCCAAAAAGGAAAAACAGATGTTTTGATTGCTACCACCATTATTGAAAGCGGTCTTGACCTGCCAAACGTCAATACCTTGATTATAGCTGACACATCCCGTTTGGGTTTAGCTGAAGCACACCAGATAAGAGGACGGGTTGGCAGATCCCATATTCAAGCCTTTGCCTATCTTCTATGCCCAAAACATCTCTCAGAAAAGGCGAAGATAAGGTTAGAAACCTTAAAAGAATCCCAGGCCCTTGGTTCTGGCTATAAGATAGCTTTAAAAGATTTGGAAATGAGGGGAGCTGGGAACATCTTAGGTAAAGAACAATCAGGAAATATAAACTCCATTGGTCTCAATCTTTATTGCCAGATACTCTCAGAATCAATTGAGAAATTAAAAAAAATAGGCCACAAAGGACCTTAAATTTAATTTTTAATCTTCTTTTAATCTTCGTCAAAAGGAAAATCAAGAAAATCTAAAAGAGCAAAGATTCCTGCTATCCCACCAAAACAAAAGATATTAAAGAATCCTTCCCCGATTGCTCCTATAATCTTTACTGTTCTTTTTAATAATTCTGACTCCTCGGGAGGATTATCACATATCGATCCCATTAATTTTCACCCCTTTTTAAATTTTAAATACAACTTATTTTTTTATATAAATTGAGTGTCTAAATAATAAAATATTTGATTAAAAAAGTCAAATGTTTTTAAAATTTAAAGATTATTGTTATAGTAGTTTAACAATTATGGATAAAATAAAAGCCATCGCTCTAAAAAAACAAAAAATATCTGAAGCTCTAAATTTTGCCAAAGCAAAATTGTTTTGCTATTGTGGGAACAAGGTTTTACTTTAATTACAAAAAACAGATAGAAAAATAATATTTAAACTATCACCTTAACATCAAAACAATGAAATTAATAATAGTAGAAAGTCCTACAAAGTCTAAGACCCTAAAAAGATTTCTGGGGGAAAACTATCAAATCGCAGCTACCATGGGACACATCCGTGATTTGCCACAAAAGACCTTTGGTATTGACATAGATAAAGATTTTACCCCCAATTACATTATTATTCCAAAAAGGGAAAGCACTATTAAAGAACTTAAAAAATTGCAATCAAAAGCTGAACAGGTCTATTTGGGCATGGATCCTGACAGGGAAGGAGAAGCCATAGCCTGGCATCTTAGCCAGATTTTAAAAAGAAAAAATCTCCAAAGGATTGTTTTCCATGAAATTACAAAATCAGCCATTGAAAAGGCAATAGAAAATCCAAGAAAGATTGATATTAAATTGGTCAATGCCCAGCAAGCAAGGAGAATCCTGGACAGGATTGTAGGCTACAAATTATCCCCTTTCTTATGGAAGAAAGTGCTCAGGAGATTGTCAGCAGGAAGGGTTCAGTCAGTAACAGTAAGGCTGGTGGTAGAAAGGGAAAAAGAAATAAAAAACTTTGTTGCTCAGGAATATTGGACAATTGAAGCTCTCTTAAAAAAAGATAAGCAGGAAATAAAGGCTTTATTGGTTAAAAAACAAGGAAAAACAATTCCAAAATTAGGAATCAAAACAAAGAAAGAAGCAACAAAAATAACAAAGGATTTAAAGGGAGCTGACTACAAAGTCATCAATGTTGAAAAAAAAGAAATAAAAAGGAATCCCCTTCCTCCTTTTATGACTTCCACCTTACAGCAAGAAGCCTGGAAAAGATTCCGTTTCCCGGCAAAAATAACAATGCAGACAGCCCAACATCTTTATGAAAGGGGTTTAATCACCTATCATCGTTCAGACTCTTTGAATCTTTCCAAAGAATCCCTTTTTAAAACCAAGGATTTCATTGTTGGAAATTACGGAGAAAACTACTGGGCAGGATTTTTAAGAAACTATAAAACAAAAAGCAAATCTGCCCAAGAAGCCCATGAAGCCATAAGACCGACCTATCCAGATAAAACACCAGAAAAAGTAGAGGAAAAAGAGAAATTAAACCCTAATGCCTCCCGTCTCTATGACTTAATCTGGAGAAGATTTATTGCCTGTCAAATGGCGCCTGCTGTCTTTGATTCCCTGAAAGCAGATATTGAGGTAAAAGAGTATATATTCAGAACTACCGGACAAACCTTAAAATTTGAAGGTTTCTTAAAGGTTTATCCATTAAAATTTGAGGAAACAAAACTGCCCATATTAGTAAAAGATGAAATCTTAGAATTAATAAAACTCATTCCTTTCCAGCACTTTACCCAGGCTCCCCCAAGATATACTGAGGCCAGTTTAATAAAAACACTGGAAGAAAACGGGATTGGAAGACCGTCAACCTATGCCTCAATCATATCAACAATCCAGGAAAGGAACTATATACAAAAAGACGAGAAAAGACGTTTTCAGTCTACGGAAATCGGAACCGTGGTTAATAACCTCCTGGTAAATCATTTTAAAAACATTGTTGATATTAATTTTACTGCAAAAATGGAAGAGGATTTGGATGATATTGCCAAGGGAGAAAAAAAATGGATTCCAGTCATAAAGGAATTTTATACGCCTTTTGAAAAGAATTTAAAGGAAAAAGAAAAGGAAGTCCCTGACAAAAAAACAACTTACCAAAAAACCAAGGAAAAATGTCCAAAATGCGGAGCTCCTATGGTTATAAAACTGGGCAAATACGGAAAATTCTATGCCTGTTCCAATTTCCCAAAATGCAAATACACAAAAACCTTAAAAAAGAACGAGTTAGGAATAAAATGTCCTAAATGCAAGAAAGGAGAGGTTCTTGAAAAAAGAACCAAAAAAAGAAAG
>DAOUYT010000008.1 GCA_030665965.1 bacterium | reverse complement strand
AGGAGTTTCAATGATGTTTGCCATTCTAATAATGAGTTTTATCTTATCTATTGCTTTGGGAATAAGCATTGTTTTAATCCGTCAGGTTAAAGTAATGAAGGAAGCTGGTTATTCAGTCGTTGCCTTTTATGCTGCCAATAGCGGAATTGAAGAGATATTATTTCTCTTTAATCCAGATGGTATACCCGAGACTGCATTAAACGGAGCAACGTATGAGGTTTCTGTCAATGCCAGTACTACCCCGGGTTGCAATGCGCCAAATTGGTGTATAACATCAACTGGTAGCTATAAAGACACAAGACGGGCTATTGAAATAAGATATTAGAAGATTACCCCTTTATTTTGTATAAGAATCTTGCCTCTCTGGCAGGACCTTGATTTTGCTTTAACCCTGATTTGAAATGACCAAAGCAGAGATTAAAAAAAGAATTGAGAAATTAAAAAAGGTGATAATTTATCACCGCTATTTATATCACGTATTAAACAGACAAGAGATTTCTGACGCTGCTTTGGATTCCTTAAAACACGAGCTTTATAAATTGGAACAGCAATTTCCAGAGTTTATCACCCCTGACTCTCCTACCCAGAGGGTGGCTGGCAAACCTTTGAAGGGTTTTAAAAAAGTGAAACACAAAATCCCCATGCTTTCCATAGAAGATGTCTTTTCTGAAAAAGAACTCCAGGATTGGGAGAATTACTTGAAAAGACTGATTCCTTCTCAAGGATTTGAATATTTCCTTGAATTAAAGATAGATGGATTTGCCGTTACCCTGGTTTATAAAAAAGGTATTTTGGAGCACGGTGCTACCCGGGGAAACGGTTGGCTGGGAGAGGATGTCACTCAAAACCTTAAAACAATTGAAAGTATTCCTTTACAATTAGAGATTCACTCTTCTTTGACACCTGGTATCAAGCTTTCAAAAGAGATTGAGGAGAATTTAAGGAAATTGATTAAGGGAGGAATAATTGAGGTGCGAGGCGAGGTTTATATGGAAAAAAAGGAGTTTGCGAGGTTGAATAAAGAGATAGCAAAGAGAGGAGAAAAAACCTTTGCCAATCCCAGGAATCTGGCAGCAGGCTCAATCCGTCAATTAAATCCGGAGCTGGCTGCTTCCCGGCCATTGAAGTTTTTTGCTTATGATATTGTCACTGACTTGGGTCAAAAGACACACTCCCAGGTTCACCAGATTTTATTTAGTCTGGGGTTTAAAACAGATAGAGGGAAAGAATGCAAAGATTTGGAAGAAATCGTAGCATATTGGAAAGACAGGACTAAAAAAAGAGAGGCTTTTCCTTTTAAAATTGACGGAGTGGTAGTGAGTGTCAACAATAATGTAGCTTTTAAGAAATTGGGGGTGGTGGGAAAGAGCCCGAGAGGGATAAGGGCCTTTAAATTTTCACCCAAGGAAGCAACCACCATTATTGAGGATATAAAATTACAGGTGGGAAGAACCGGAGCTGTAACCCCTGTTGCTGTTTTAAAACCAGTAGAAATCGATGGTGTGACCATATCCCGTGCCACCTTACATAATATTGATGAAATAAAAAAATTGGGAGTGAAAATTAAAGATACGGTTTCTGTGGTAAGGGCAGGAGACGTAATACCTGCTGTAAGCAGGGTTTTTCCCGAGTTGAGAACCGGAAGGGAAAGGAAATTTGAGATGCCAGAGACCTGTCCTTCTTGCGGAACAAAATTAATAAAACCTAAAGGCGAGGTTATCTTGCGCTGTCCCAACCCTAAGTGTTTTGCCAGAAGAAAGAAATATTTTTATCATTTTATTTCAAAAGGAGGCTTTGACATTGTGGGTCTGGGTCCCAGGATTATTGATAGGCTGATTGATGAAGGTTTGGTTTCTGACCCAGCTGATTTGTTTGATTTAAAAGAGGGTGATATTTTACCTCTGGAGAGATTTGCTGAAAAATCAGCTCAAAATTTAATTAAAGCCATACAATTAAAAAAGAAGATTACTCTGCCTAAATTTATTTATGTCTTGGGAATTCGAAACATTGGAGAGGAAACAGCTTACCTTTTAGCTGAGCATTTTGGTTCTTTGCAAAATTTAAAAAGAGTTTCTCTTTCTGAGTTAGAGGAAATCAGGGACATCGGTCCTGTGGTAGCCCGTTCAATTTACGAATTCTTTCAAGAAAAAAGAAATCTGAAATTCATTGAAAAATTAAAAAAGGCAGGAGTAATAATAGAGGGTCTAAGTTCTACTGTTCGGAGTTCAAGATTAAAAGGATTAACCTTTGTTTTAACAGGTACCCTGGAAACAATGACGCGAAAACAAGCCAAAGACAACATCCGGCTTTTGGGCGGGGAGATATCTGAGTCAGTTTCAAAGAATACAGACTACTTAGTGGTTGGTAAAGAACCTGGTTCAAAGCTAGAAAAAGCAAAAAAACTGGGGATAGAAGCAATAAAAGAAGAAGAGTTTTTAAAGATGGTAAAATAGAAACTTTGTTTTTTTAATATTAAAATATATAAAAATAATGAAAAATCTTTGGTTGTATTTTAAAAAACTTGATTGGTTTTTAATTGTTATTGTGCTGTTGCTGGTCGGGATGGGGATTTTATCTATTTATAGTTCTTCAATCAGCAGGAAGGATTTTTTGAACTTTAAAAAACAACTCATATTTTTGGGTGTAGGACTTTTTTTAATGTTTACGCTTAGCTTCTTTGACTGGCGTTTGCTTCGAGAAGACCCTCATTTAATTTTAATCCTTTACTTTCTTTGCATTGTCATGTTATTAGGATTGTTGTTTTTTGCTCCGGAAATCAGAGGAGTTAAGTCCTGGTATAAAATAGGCTTTGTCTCTTTTGAGCCAATAGAATTTACAAAGATTGTTTTAATTATTTTATTGGCAAAATACTTTTCAATGAGACATATTGAGATGTATCGAGTAATCCACATTTTGATTTCAGGTCTTTATGTTTTTTTCCCTTGTCTGCTGATTTTCCTTCAGCCTGATCTGGGTTCGGTTTTGATTTTAATAAGCTTGTGGATAGGAATTCTGATCATTTCAGGAATTAAATTGCGTCATTTTTTGATTTTGCTTTTGTGCGGTTTTTTGGTTTTATTATTAAGCTGGTCAACAATATTAAAAGAATATCAAAGAGAAAGATTATTAAGTTTTATTAAGCCTCAGGTATCGGATGCTCTTAAAACAGGGTGGAGTTTGCGACAGGCAAAGATTGCTATTGGTTCAGGAGGAGTCTTTGGGCAGGGAATAGGAAAGGGTTCTCAGACCCAATATGGTTTTTTATCTGAGCCCCAGACTGATTTTATTTTCTCTGCTATTGCCGAAGATACAGGATTGATAGGGGTTGGAATCTTGCTTTTTCTTTTCATGCTTTTAATTTGGCGAATTTCTAGGATTGCCATTGGAAGTAGATCAAATTTTTCTCGTCTTTTTGCTTCAGGTACGGGTGTTCTTTTAGTTTCTCAGACCTTTATCCATGTTGGCATGAATCTTGGTATTCTTCCTATAGTTGGAATTTCTCTGCCTTTGGTAAGCTATGGTGGTTCTGGTTTGATATCTATTTTTATTGGATTAGGAATTTTGCAAAGTATTTATTCTCAATCCCCTAAGGCAACTTCAGCAGGGGTTTCCTAAAAAACAGTAAAAACCTGCCTTTTCCCAGCTTCAGCTTGACATTTTTAAAACAAAAGAATAAAATAAGATTACCAGTTTCGAGATTATTTATACATTGAGATTCGCTATCAATGATTAATTTTACTTTGACTTTTTTATCTTAAAACTTAATAAAAATTCGCCCTAATAGTTTAGGGTCTTTTTGCTATCATTCCTCCTAATTTATTGATACTAAGTATCGATAAAATTAAGTTTATATAATTATGAAGGGAATAAAAACAAAAAATTTTGGGAGAGTGAAAACCTCTTTAGTCTTGCCTTATCTATTGACCTTACAAAAAGATAGCTGGAAAAATTTTTGGGAAAGAGATTTAAAAGAGTTATTTGAAGAAATATCTCCTATAAGAAACTATACCAAAAAAGAGCTGGAGCTCTGGTTTTTGGATTATAAGTTAGGTGAACCCACATATAAATCAGACCTTGAGGCAAAAAAGAACAATGCTTCATATGAAGCTCCCTTAACCATAACAGTAAGGCTTGTTAATCTAAAAACCAAAGAGATAAAGGAACAGGAAGTATATTTATGTGATTTCCCCTTACAGACTGAAAGGGGAACTTTTATTGTTAATGGAGTAGAAAGGGTGGTTATCTCTCAATTAATCCGCTCACCAGGGGCATTCTTTACTGTAAAAAGAACCTCAGGAAAGGATTACTTTGGGGCAAAGATTATTCCCAACAGAGGATCCTGGCTGGAGTTTGAAACAGATTCTTCAGGAGCAATAGGGGTGAAGATTGATAGAAAAAGAAAGGTGCCTGTCACCACCATTTTAAGAATGTTTGGTATTGCCAATGACTTGGATATTAAAGAAAAGTTTGAAGATGTAAATAAAGGAGAGATAGATTTTATTGAGGAAACCCTAAAAAAGGATTCCACCCATAATCAGGCTGAAGCCCTGGTGGAGGTTTATCAAAGATTGAGACCAGGAGACATGGTCAGCCCCGATACTGCCAGGGAGTTGATAGAGAATATGTTTTTCAATTTTGAAAGATATGATTTATCAAAGGTGGGAAGATGGAGGATGTGGTCTAGGTTGCCTGAACTGAGAACTAAAAAAGGTTCTTTAAAAGCAAAGAGTAAAAAGCAGAAATTGGATAAAAAGATAACAATATCAGACAGGGTTTTAAAACCAGAAGACGTGATAGCAGTATTAAGGGAAATTATTCGTTTGAATAATGACCCTCAGGCAAAACCTGACCAGATTGATCATCTGGGGAACAGAAGGGTAAGGGCGTTCACAGAATTATTGATTAACAGACTGAGGGTAGGATTTATGAGAATGGAAAGGATTATTAAAGACAGAATGTCAACCTTAGATGTTCATACTCTGACCCCTACCCAGCTGATTAATCCCAAACCAGTAATGGTGATAGTAAAGCAATTCTTTATTTCAAGCCAGATGTCCCAATTCATGGATAACCAAAATCCTTTAGCTGAACTGGAACACAAAAGGAGATTAGCAGCTACCGGTCCTGGTGGTTTAACAAGAGAAAGAGCTGGTTTTGAGGTCAGAGATGTCCAGCCTTCTCATTATGGTAGAATCTGTCCCATTCAGACACCAGAAGGGCCCAATATTGGTTTGGTGGTTCACTTATCATCTTATGCCAGAGTCAATCCCTATGGTTTTTTAGAGAGTCCTTATTTTAAAGTTGAAAAAGGAAGAGTATTACCTGATGCCCAATATTTTGGTGCTTATGAGGAGGAAAAATACAATATTGCTTCAGGAGGAATCCCCTTAGATAAAAAAGGCAAGATTATACCTCAAAAGGTTGAGGCCAGGTTAAAGGGAAAACCAGACATAGTTGATAGAAATGAAGTTGATTTGATTGATGTTTCCCCGGAACAATCAATTTCTATTGCTACTTCCTTGATTCCTTTTTTACAAAATGACGATGCCACCAGGGCCTTAATGGGATCAAATATGCAAAGGCAGTCAGTTCCTCTCATTCAACCAGCTCCTCCTTTAGTGATGACAGGATTGGAAAAAAGAGTGGCCAAGGATTCCGGACAGACAGTTGTCAATAAAGAAAACGGAAAGGTTATTGAGGTTGATGCCAGCCATATTAAGGTTAAGAGCTCCAAATCCAGGGTGAAAAATTATGATCTGAAGACATTTGTTAGAACAAATCAATACACCTGTTTTCATCAAAAACCAGTGGTCAAGAAGGGTCAGCAGGTTAAGAAGGGAGATCTCTTAACCGACGGTGGAGCAATTGTAAAAGGACATTTAGCCTTAGGTCAAAATATTTTAGTTGCTTTTATTCCTTGGAGAGGAGGAAATTTTGAGGATGCTGTTTTAATTTCTGAGAGATTGGTAAAAGACGATGTCTATACCTCAATCCATATAGAGAGCTTTAACTGCGATGTTCGAGAAACCAAGCTGGGACCTGAACTAACAACCAGTGATATCCCCAATGTTTCTGAAGAAAAACTGAAGGATTTGGATGAAGAAGGAATCATCAGGATTGGGGCTGAGATAGGACCAAATGATATTCTGGTCGGGAAGATTTCACCTAAAGGAAAAGAAGAATTAACCTCAGAAGAAAGACTGTTAAGGGCAATCTTCGGAGAAAAAGCAAAAGAAGTGAAAGATACTTCCTTGAGAATGGAATATGGAAAAAGAGGAAGAGTGATAGGGGTAAAGGTTTTCTCCAGGGACTTGGGATACAAACTTGAGCCTGGGGTAATAAAGAAAATTGAAGTTGAGATAGCCCATATCAGAAAGATTCAAGCTGGAGATAAATTAGCGGGCCGGCATGGAAACAAAGGAGTAATTTCCAAGGTGTTATCAGTGGAAGAAATGCCTTTCCTGGCAGATGGAACACCAGTAGACATAATTATTAATCCCTTAAGCGTGGTTTCAAGGATGAATCTGGGGCAGGTGTTGGAAACCCATTTAGGTTGGGCAGCCAAAAAACTGGGATATTATGCTATTACTCCAGCTTTGTCTGGAGCAAACGAGGAAGATATAAAAAAAGAACTGAAGGAAGCAGGGTTATCTGAAGACGGAAAGATTCAACTCTTTGACGGCAGAACAGGATTTCCCTTTCCGGAAAATATCACCGTGGGATTCATATATATGATGAAATTAATTCATATGGTTGAAGATAAGATTCATATGCGTTCTATTGGACCTTATTCTTTAATTACCCAACAGCCCCTGGGAGGAAAAGCCCAATTCGGCGGACAGAGATTTGGAGAAATGGAAGTCTGGGCTTTGGAAGGATATGGAGTTTCTCATGTCTTGCAGGAAATGCTGACCATAAAATCTGATGATGTTCCAGGAAGAGCAGCCACCTATGAATCAATATTGAAAGGAGAACCAATAAAGGATCCTAATATTCCAGCATCCTTTAATCTGTTGGTTAATGAATTAAAAGCATTAGGACTGAGTGTTGAGATAAAGGAAAAAGAAAAGTAAGAAACAAAATAATAATGATTGGAACAATTGTTTAAATGTAGTTTTAAAATCCTGTCTTAACATTCTAAATTCTATTATTTATGAAAGTAGAAAATTTACAGGCAATAAGAATAAAGATAGCCTCACCTGAGGAGATTTTATCATGGAGTCATGGTGAGGTTATTAAACCTGAAACCATAAACTATCGAACCCAAAGAGCTGAAAAGGACGGACTCTTCTGTCAGAAGATCTTTGGACCGGAAAAGGATTACCGATGTTACTGCGGTAAGTATAAAAGAATCCGTTACAAGGGTATAACCTGTGACAGATGCGGGGTAGAGATAATAAAATCCTCTGTGAGGAGAGAGAGGATGGGGCATATTAAATTGGCAACCCCTGTTTCCCATATATGGTTTTTGAAAGGAATCCCTTCAAGGATGGGAATGGTTTTAGGCATCTCAATGCAGCAGTTAGATAGGGTTATTTATTTTTCTTCATATATTGTTACAGATGTAAATGAGAAAGCTAAAAAAACTATTTTAAAGAAGATTGAAAAGGAATATAAAGTGAAAATTAAGAGATTAAATGTTGGTGAGACAGATAAAAAAGGAAAGAAAACCAAAACCTCCAAGAAATCTTTGAAACCCAAGCTTCAAGAGCTTAAGACAGCAAGAAAGAGAGCCAAGGATGAACTTTTATCCATTAAACCCCTAACAATTTTGTCTGAGGTTGAATATCGTGATTTTTCTTTAAAATACGGAGAAGTCTTTGAAGCAGGAACAGGAGCTGAAACCCTAAGGGTTATCTTTGAAAAGCTTAATTTAAAAAAGGAGATTGAGAAACTAAAAAAAGAATTACAAGAGATTAGTGCCCAGAAGAGAATAAAGACCTTAAGGAGATTAAAGCTTTTTCAGGCAATGGACAAAGCAAATACCCGTCCTGAATATATGTTTTTAACGGTTTTACCTGTCCTGCCTCCTGGTTTACGGCCAATGGTTCAATTAGACGGGGGAAGATATGCTTCTTCTGATTTGAATGATTTATACCGCCGGGTGATTAATCGAAACAATAGATTGAAATATCTTTTAGAAATAGGAGCTCCAGAGGTTATTATAAGGAACGAAAAGAGAATGCTTCAGGAAGCAGTAGATTCTTTGATTGATAACGGCATGAGGAGGGGAACAACAACCAGGGCAACAACAGGTGGAAGGAGATTATTAAAATCTTTATCTGACATGCTTAAAGGTAAACAGGGCAGGTTCAGGCAGAATCTTTTAGGAAAAAGGGTTGATTATTCCGGAAGATCAGTAATAGTGGTGGGTCCTGAATTGAAGTTCAACCAGGTGGGTTTACCAAAAAAAATGGCTTTGGAGTTATTTAAACCTTTTGTTATTAAAAAGATTTTAGAAAAGGAATTAGCTTTTAATGTGAGGGGAGCCTCTAACCTGATTGATGAGGAAATAGATGAAGTCTGGGAATGTCTGGAAGAAGTGGTTAAGCAAAAACTGATTTTACTGAATCGGGCACCAACACTGCACAGATTGGGTATTCAGGGTTTTTATCCTATATTAATAGAAGGAGAAGCAATCAGGATTCATCCAATGGTATGTAAGGCATTTAATGCTGATTTTGACGGAGACCAGATGGCGGTTCACGTACCTTTATCTGATATATCTCAGAAAGAAACAAAAGATCGGATGTTGGCCAGTTTAAACATTCTGAAGCCATCTACAGGAATGCCTGTTGTCACCATTTATCAGGATATTGTTTTGGGCTGTTATTGGTTGACCGATATCTGGGAAAACGCAAAAGGGGAAGGGAAAATCTTTTCCAGCCCAAATGAGGCAATCTTAGCATATGAGTTTGGACAGATAGACATAAAAGCAAAAATAAAGGTAAGAATGAAGCCTCCCAAAGGCAGAAAGTCAAAGACTAAAGGAAAGAAAATCTCTGATGGGTCAGGATTTGTTGAGACATCGGCAGGCAGGATAATATTTAAAGAGGTTTTACCAGAAGATTTTCCTTTTCAAAATAAATTAATTAAGTTAAAGGATTTAAAAAAGATTGTGGGGGATATTACCAGAAAATATCCCAGGGGTGTTATTAAAGATACCTTGGACAAAATTAAAAATCTGGGATTCGAATATTCTACCTTAGCTGGTATTAGTTGGGGAATAGATGATCTGGTGGTGCCTAAAGAGAAAAAGAGTATCCTAGACTTGGCTGGAAAAGAAGAAGCAAAAGTTGAGAATTACTTTAAAAAAGGACTCCTTACTCCAGAAGAAAGATTGGTAAAGATAATTACCATCTGGAGCAGGGCCAAGTCAGAGATAGAGAAAAAGGTTCCTGAAACCTTGCCCAAGAAAGGTTCTGTGTTCCAGATGATTGATGCAGGAGCTAAAGGCTCCTGGACCCAGTCTGTTCAGATGTCTGGAATGAAGGGCTTGGTGATAAACCCGGTGGGTGAGATTATTGAGTTACCGGTGAAGGGTTGTTATAAAGAGGGATTCAGTCCTCTTGAATATTTTATTTCCACCCATGGAGCAAGGAAAGGTACGACTGACAAGGCCTTGAGGACTTCCAGCGCAGGATATTTGACCAGAAGACTGGTTGATGTTGCTCACGGGGTGATAATTTCAGAGGAAAATTGTAAGGATAAAACAGGGATTGAGATTTCAAAAGAACATGCCAATGAGATCGGTCAGGACTTACTCCTTAAGATTGTAGGAAGGGTTAGCTTAGAAGACATAAGAGGGGTTTGCAAAAAGGGAGAAATTATTGACTGGGAAAAAGGTAAAAAGATTGTGGAAAATAAAACTGAAAAGATAAGGATTCGTTCTCCTTTGAGCTGTAAAAGCATTAATGGGATTTGTCAGAAATGTTATGGTTGGGATTTAGGAGATAATCAACCTATTAGATTGGGAGAGGCAGTGGGAGTTGTAGCTGCTCAAGCAATTGGTGAGCCAGGGACCCAATTGACAATGAGAACCTTTCATACCGGAGGAGTAGCTGGAGGAGGAGACATTACTTTTGGATTGCCCAGGATTCAGGAACTCTTTGAGGTTCGGATTCCAAAAGGCAAGGCAGTGATTTCTTTAACTGATGGAAAGGTAGAGGAAATTACTCCAGAAAAGGTAATAAAGATTAAAGCTGAAAAAACAAAGAATAAGAAAAAAGAAGAGATCTTAGAATATAAAATTCCGTTAAAATCAGCAACTTGGGTAGAGTTAGGTCAGAAGATTAAAAAAGGACAGCAGCTCTGCGAGGGAAGTCTGGATTTAAAGAAATTGTTTAAATTAACAAACAAAGAAGAGACAAGGCGATATATCATAAAAGAAATCCAGAGAATCTATGTTTCTCAGGGAGTTCAGATCCATGATAAACATTTAGAGGTTATCATCAGACAGATGTTTTCCAGGGTAAAAATTAAGGATCCAGGAGACGCCCCATTTGCCCCAGGTGAGATTATTGAAAGATCAAGATTCATAGAGGAAAATCTCAAATTAAAAAAAGGCAAGGCTTCATCTTCATCCAAGAAGCAGATTCTGAGATTAGCTACAGCCACCCCCCTGTTATTGGGCATCTCAAAGGTAGCCTTGACCAGTGATTCCTTTCTGTCAGCAGCTTCCTTTCAAGAAACATCAAGGGTTTTGATTAAGGCAGCGGTTGAAGGTAAGGTAGATAGACTCCGCGGTCTCAAAGAAAATGTCATTATTGGAAAGTTGATTCCATCTGGCACAGGTTTTATTAAACAATAATGAAAAGATGGTATAATATATCATTGGGGTATGGCCAGAAAGAAGAAACGAAAAAAGAATAAGAGACCAAGACGCAGGAGAAGAAAATTCATTAGTTTTTTTCTGTCTGAAGACACAAAAAGACATATTTTTGGCTTAATCTTTTTTCTTTTAACAATAATCTTTACCTTAAGTTTTTTTGAAAAAGCAGGAGTGGCAGGAAAGTTTATCTTTGCAATCCTCTCTTTTTTAATGGGAAAAACCATGTCTCTGCTGCCTTTTATTTTGGCTCTTTCTGGATTGGCATTCTTTAGGGGAAATTATAAAAAGATATTAGAACCCTTGGGTCTAGCAATCTCTATGTCTCTCCTGGGCATCTCTGGGATCCTGGAGGGTTTTAGCCCAGGGATGAATCAGGGAGGATGGCTGGGATATATTCTCAGCTGGCCTTTTTTAGAATTCTTTGGTTTTTGGGTCACCCAACTCATATTCTGGGTATTAACACTAATCGGAGGACTAATCTTCTGGCATTTATTAAAACAACCACTATCTGAAGAACCTGTTTTAGAAGAGGAGAAAAAACTATCTTTTATCAGAAAGATATTTACTCCTTCTTTTAAGGTCAAAAAATTGGAAAAGATCCCTCTTGTGGTTGAAAAAGAAACAAAATCTGTTAAGAAGCCTTCTCTAGGGCTGGAAACCAGACCAGTGAAAGCTGATGTTAAAGGAGAGGAGTATAAAATACCACCCTTGGAATTATTAGAGTCAACAAAGGATCGGCCTTCTGCCGGCGATATCAGAATAAACTCAGCCATCATTAAAAAAACCCTGGAGAGCTTTGAAATACCGGTAGAAATGTCAGGGGTAAATATCGGACCCACAGTTACCCAGTATTCTTTAAAACCAGCTGATGGAATAAAGTTGTCTAAGATTACCTCTCTTTCCAATGATCTGGCTTTAGCCTTAGCTACCCATCCAATAAGAATTGAAGCCCCTATACCAGGTAAAAGCCTGGTAGGGATTGAGGTTCCCAACAAGATAAGATCCTTTGTTCGGTTGAAAGATTTGATACATAACCCAAGGTTTCAAGATTCTCCCTCTGCATTAAGCTTTTGTTTGGGCAGGGATGTTTCTGGCAATCCTCTGTATGCTGACTTAGGAAAAATGCCCCATTTATTGGTTGCAGGTTCCACTGGTACAGGTAAGACAATCTTCCTGAACAATTTAATCCTCTCCCTTGTTTATAGAAATTCTCCTGACATGCTAAAATTTCTCTTAATTGACCCCAAAAGAGTGGAGTTTGCAGTCTACAATGACCTTCCCCATCTTTTATACCCGGCCATTGTTGATGCTCCCAGGGCGGTTAATGCTTTTAAATGGTTAATTGAAGAGATGGAAAAGAGATTTAAACTATTAGCCAGGGCAAAATTAAGGAATATTTCCAATTATAATGAGCAGGCTTTTAAAAACAAAACAGAACATTTACCTTACATTGTTTTAATCGTTGATGAGCTGGCTGATTTAATGGCAGCCAAAGGCAGGGAGGTTGAATCTGGCATTGTAAGGTTGGCCCAGATGGCTCGGGCAGTGGGCATTCATTTGGTATTAGCTACCCAGAGACCGTCGGTAGAAGTGATTACAGGTCTTATTAAGGCAAACATTACTGCCAGGATTACTTTTCAGGTGGCTTCCCAGATTGATTCCAGGACAGTTTTAGATACAGGCGGAGCAGAAAAACTCTTAGGTTTAGGAGACATGCTGTACATTTCCAGCGAAATCATTAAACCAAAAAGAATTCAGGGAGCTTATGTTTCAGAAAAAGAAGTTAAAAAAGTAGTAAAATGGATAAGGACAAATTCCCCAATATCAATAATAGATCAAGAAGTCCTGAGAGAAAAAATAACCGAGGCTTTGAATAAAAATTTAGAGGTATCCCAAATAAACAGAAAGCATTTTTTTTCTAAAGAAGATTCTTTATACGAGGAGGCAAAGAGAGTGGTTATTCAAAACAAGAGGGCTTCAGCTTCCCTGTTGCAGAGAAAATTAAGGGTAGGTTATGCCAGGGCAGCCAGATTAATAGACATGTTAGAAGGAGAAGGCATAGTGGGACCCAGCCAGGGAGCAAAACCAAGAGAGGTATATATCCTGAGAGATAGCGATGAATATCATGAGAAAGATATTCAAGAAGACAAAAAAGACAATAATGAATGGCAGCAGGTATAGTACTTGTTTTAGAGGATAAAAATTAGTAATCTAAGATATATGGTAAAAAAGAAAAAGACAAAAGGCGAAAGAGCCCAGTTGGAGGAAGCAATCACTGAAATTAGACAAAGATTCGGTGAGGGATCGATAATGAAATTAAAGGACACCAAATTATTTAATGTTGGGGTAATTCCAACAGGGTCTATTTCTTTAGATTTAGCTCTGGGGGTAAATGGAGTACCCCGGGGCAGGGTAATTGAGATTTATGGTCCAGAAATGTCTGGAAAAAGCACTTTGGCTTTACATATCTTAGCTGAGGCTCAGAAAAGGAAAGGGGTAGGAGCTTTTATTGATGCTGAGAATGCCTTAGATCCTGATTATGCCAGGAGGCTTGGAGTGAATATTAATGATTTGTTGATTTCCCAGCCTGATTCTGGTGAACAGGCTCTTCAAATCGTTGAAACCTTGGTTAAATCAGGGGAGGTTGATGTGATTGTGGTTGATTCAGTAGCAGCTTTAGTTCCCAAAGCTGAGATTGCAGGTGAAATGGGAGAATTCCAAATCGGGCTTCAGGCTCGTTTAATGAGTCAAGCCTTGAGAAAACTTTCCAGTCTTATTTCTAAGGCAAAGACCGTGGTTATTTTTATTAATCAGACAAGAATGAAGATAGGTGTGCGGTTTGGTAATCCTGAAACCACTCCCGGCGGCCTGGCTTTAAAGTTTTATGCTTCAGTAAGAATTAATCTGAGAAGGATTGCTCAGATAAAGCACGGGGATGAAATTATAGGGAGCAGGATAAGGGCCAAGATTGTTAAAAACAAGGTTGCAGCTCCTTTTAAAATAGCTGAGTTTGATATTTATTACAATGAAGGGATTTCCTATTTTGGAGATGTTGTAAATGCCGGTTTAAAACAAGAAGTGATTACCAGGGCAGGGAGCTGGTATCAGTATGAGAACGTAAAATTGGGACAGGGAATGGAAGCCAGCAGAAACTTTTTAAAAGAGAATCCAGAGATAGTAAAAAGAATAAAAAAAGCTATATTGGGTTGATAGCTGTGGTATTTGAGCAAGGATTATTGTAAGGATTCAGTTATTTGGTGGTATAGGGAAGCAATCCTACATACCGAGCCCTCTTAATAGCTTTTGCTAATCTTCTTTGATGACTGGCACAGACTCCAGTTCTTTTTTTTGGTCTGATTTTAGCCAATCCTGAAGTAAACTTCCTTAGAAGCTCAACATTTTTAAAATCAATTTCCTGGATATTTCTTTGACAAAAATAACAAGCCATTATTGGTTCGTTTTATTTTTTTATTTACCTTCCTTAAAAAGGTATGTCCTTGACGTTTATCTGCTCTTCTTCGATTATGGGGATTTCTTCCTCTTTTACCTCTTTTGGAGATTGAGGCGGTGTTGTTTTACCTACGGGTTTAGGTCCCAATTGAAGTCTTTGGACTACAACCTCTGTTCTGTATCTTTTGTTTCCCGAGGAATCCTGCCAGCTTCTGGTTCTGATTCCTCCTTCGAAAAAAGCCAGAGAACCTTTTGTTAAATATTGGGAGGCAATCTCAGCTAATCTTCCGAATAAAACAATGTTATGAAATTCTGTCTGTTGCTGTTTCTGACCAGATTTGTCAGTGTAATATCTGTCGGTAGCTAATCCAAAATTGGCAACAGGTTGTCCGGAAGGAAGCATCTTCATTTCAGGATTGCGGGTTAACCGACCGATTAAAAATACCTTATTTAAATTCATTTATTCACCGAGAATTTCTTCAAGTTTTTTCTCAATTTCTTTTAATTCGACCTTTGGCTTTGTTTTAATTTTCAGTCTACGTGGAGTTTTTAATTCTTTCTTTTTTAATAACTTCTTTTTTAAGATTAGATATCTGAGAATCTGTTTTTCTGATTTTATTTTTTTCTCCAGGTTTTCCAGTCTTTCAGGTTTTAAATTAAAAGTCAAATCAAATATCAAGGCTTCTTTCTCTTTTTTAATTGGATAAGCCAGCCATTTCTTAACGGGAAAATTAACCTGGTTGATAGAACCCTCCTCTTTTATAATGAAAGATTTTATTCTTTTCTCCAGTGACTTTACGTCTTCTTGTGAAAGAAGAGAAGATATTAAATAGGTAGATTGATATGATTTCATGGTTTTTAAACTTATATACTTAATTATATATGTTAGATTCTAAATTTTAAACTCAAGAACATCACCGTCTTTGACCTGGTAATCTTTGCCCACTGTTTTTATCAATCCTTTTTCTCTGGCTCTTGACCAGGATCCAGAAAGGACTAATTGCTGCCAGTCAATGACGTCAGCCTTAATGAATTTATCTTTAAAATCAGAATGGACAGCTTCTCCTGCCCTAAGACTATTTGAACCTTTGGTTATTGTCCAGGCCTTTACTTCTTTTCCGCCTGTTATTGTAAAAAAGGTAATTAAATTTAAAATATCGTAACAAGCCACAACCAATTTATCAAGATGAGATTCCAATCCAAGCTCTTCTTTGTCTGATTCTGACAATTCTAAGATTTCTTCCTCTTCCTTTAAATTCATTATCAGGTGCTTGAATTTTATGTCAGACAATTCTGGCTTGTTATCACTATTCAAGATATATAAAATTGGTTTTGTTGTCAAAGCCTGATATTCTTTAATCTCCAATTTTTCTTCACTGGTTAAGTCTATTTGTGATATTAACCTTCCCTGAGAAACTCCTTGTTTAATTCTTTTCAAGGCTTCAATTTTTTTTGAGGTTTTTTTATCTCTTTTCTTGTCTAACCTTGAGATTATCTTTTCCAAACTCTCAAGGTCTTTCATTAAAAGCTCAACCCTTATTACTTCAATTTCTTTTTCTGGGTCAATTTGTCCTAAAACATTTTCAACCTCTGGATTCTTAAAAACCCTCACTATATTCAGTATAGCATCACAGTTTCTAATTTGAGCCAAAAACTGATTTCCCAGTCCTTCTCCTTTGTGGGCTCCCTTGACCAGTCCTGCAATATCAACAAACTCAATAACAGTGGGAGTTGTCTTTTCTGGTTTTATAATCTCAGCTAATTTATTTAATCTTTCATCAGGAACAGAAACTACCCCGATATTGGGATTGATGGTTGTGAAGGGGCGGGGAGCAATATCAACATTCTTTTTGGTAAGGGTTTTGAATAAAGTGGACTTGCCAACGTTTGGTAAGCCCACAATACCTACTGAAAAACTCATAAAGATATGATATACTAAAAATTGACGAAAAGCAACTCTATGGCCAAATTAAAAAAGACAATGTTCCGCGAATACGATCTTCGGGGACGGGTCTCAAAGGACGAATTAAATAAAGAAAGTTGTGAGATTATTGGAAAGGGTTTTGGAACCTTTTTAAGACAGCTTAATGTTAAAGAGGTTATTGTTGGATTTGATGCAAGGGAGTATTCCCAGAGACTAAAAGATGCCTTGGTGTATGGAATAATATCTACTGGCGTTAAGGTAATTGAGATAGGTCAGGTTATTGTGCCCATTGCTTATTTTGCCCAGCGCTATTTAAAGGTGAAGGGTTTGGCAATGGTAACAGCTTCACATAATCCAAACGGATGGAGCGGATTCAAACTGGGTTATGATTTTGAGACCACCTTACTCCCAGATGACATAAAAAAGCTTTACCAGATTATCTTAGAGGAAGATTTTTTTGAAGGTACGGGTGATGTAAAAAAGGAATCAGGTATCATCCAGGCTTATAATAATTATCTGGTTAAGAAGATTAATCTTAAAAGAGATATCAAGGTGGTGGTAAATGCTGGTAATGGTACAGCAGGGCCTATTGTTCCATTGATTTTAAAGAGGGCTGGTTGTGAGGTTGTAGAACAATACTGTGATATTGATTTTACCTTTCCTCATCACGAACCTAATCCAGCCAGTTTAGAGGCTCTTAAAGCTTTATCATCTAAGGTTAGGGAAACCAAGGCTGATATAGGGCTTGGTTTTGATGGCGATGGAGATCGTTTGGGGATGGTTGATGAAAAAGGAGGAATCATCTGGCCTGACCGTTTTATGATATTGCTGGTTCGTCAGGTGCTTAAAGAAAAACCAGGTTCTAGTATTGTTTTTGATGTTAAATGCTCTCAGGCTTTAATTGAAGAAATTGAGAAAAACAAGGGTAATCCTGTTATGTGGAAGACAGGACATTCATATATAAAGGAAAAAGCCAAAGAGGTTAATGCAGGCTTGGCAGGAGAGAGGAGCGGTCACATCTTTTACAGACACGGATATTATGGTTATGACGATGCTGTTTTTGCCTCTTTAAAGCTGCTGGAATATCTGACAGCTCAGGACAAACCCTTATCAGAGATAATGCTGGAGACCCCTCAATACTTTACTTCTCCTGCCTGGCATGTGGATTGTGCCGATGAAGTAAAATACCAGGTGGTAGAGAGATTAACAGAAGAATTGAAAAAAGAATATGGTTCAGACAAGGTTATTGATATCAGTGGTGCCCGGGTTAAATTTGATAACGGCTGGGGATTGGTCAGGGCTTCTTCTAATTTACCTGTTCTTGTTTTAGTATTTGAGTCAAAAACCAAAGAAGGTCTTAAAGGGATTGAGGATATCTTCCGCCAAAAACTGTCTCAATATCCAGAGATAGGAAAAGACTGGAAGAGCGGTTAAAGGAGACCCATGTTCTTCTTGACCTGCTT
>DAOUYT010000032.1 GCA_030665965.1 bacterium | reverse complement strand
GCTCAAGATAGCTGCGGGGCTAGGATTCGAACCTAGATTAAGGGAGTCAAAGTCCCCCGTGCTACCGTTACACCACCCCGCAAACTTCCACAATCCCCAACTCCAACGGCAGTTGTGGTATTGGTGAATATTTCATTTTATTCTGGGCTTCCAAAAATACATTTACAATTCTTATCAAATCTTCTTCTTTAAAGTTTCCAGCCTGCCTTTTAAGTGTTTGGATTTCCTCGTTTGTCAAACCAGACATATATCCCTGTACAGAAACAGGATTTCCTCCATCTTCCATTATCTTTAAAATCAACGCTTTTCTTAGATAATTAACCAGGGTTTTGGCAAATTCCTCTAAATTCAAACCTTTTTCATTGATTTCATTTAAATAATTTATAGCTTTAAAGGTTTTTTTATCACAGAGAAAATCAGTAAATTTGCTGACCAGTTCTATTTCCACCAATCCTAACAAATCCTTAATGTCTTCAGCTTTAATCTCTTTTTTAGAATCTCTATGAAGGGTAAATAGCTGGTTGAGCAGACTTTCTGCGTCCCTGAATGAACCTCCGGCATTTAAAGCAATCAGTTCCAAAGCTGGCTTTTCAATCTTAACATTTTCTTTTTTAGATATAAAGGTTATTTTTTTAACTATTTCAGGCAGCCTGAGTTTCCAAAAATCAAATCTTTGACACCTCGATATGATTGTAGAAATCATTTTATGAACCTGGGTTGTGGCCAGAATGAAAATAGCATGTTCAGGCGGTTCTTCCAATGTTTTTAAAAGAGCGTTGGCTGCATCTTTTGAAAACTGATGGCATTCGTCAAAGATAAACACCTTGTATTTTGATTTGGTTGGAGTAAAACGAATTCCGTCTCTTAATTCCCTTATATCATCAATTCCCCGATGGGAAGCTGCATCAATCTCAATTAAATCCATTGACCTTCCCTTCATGATTTCCAGACAGGAAGAACACTTGTTGCAGGGTTCAAATTCTCCATCTTTTCTGTTTTGACAATTGACAGCTTTAGCCAAAAGCCTGGCCAAACTGGTCTTTCCTGAACCCCTGGGTCCTGAAAACAAATAAGCATGGGAAATCATTTTCCTTGAAATGGCATTGGTCAGGGTTTTAACAATATGTTCCTGACCTATCATTTCACTAAAAGACTGAGGACGATATTTGCTGTATAAAACTAAAGAAATATCTTTTATTTTTTAAATACTAAAAATTTATAACCCAAGAAGTTCCAGACAAAACCAGTAAAAATAGCAACCATATTCCCAATACTTGCCCACATCCGTTCACTTACTCCGAATTTTACACCAATGATATTTACCATAACATAAATAACTGTTGTATGAATTAAGAGCCCTCCAAATGTCACAAGGAAA
Source organism: bacterium (assembly GCA_030665965.1). Classification (GTDB taxonomy): domain Bacteria; phylum Patescibacteriota; class Minisyncoccia; order Minisyncoccales; family JANBVM01; genus DAOUYT01. The sequence goes on along the minus strand of DAOUYT010000032.1, from coordinate 335 downwards.
AACTGTACTGCCTCCTTGGTTTTATCCTGGGTATCCCTTTTTTGAAAAGTCCAGAACTTATTCCAAAAATATGAATTTACTGCTCCACAGCCAAAAGATACGGTTTTAAATAAGACAGGCATCCAGCCAGAAGCAATAGAAAAAAACCAGGTTAAACAATCAAATACTCCCATATCAATAGAGCTATTTAATATTCCAACCAAGAACGATTTTCCAAATTGTACAAGAGTGGGAGTTTTTTTAAAAACAGTTTTTAAAATCCAGACGCCCAGTAAAGACAAAACAGGCAGAAGTATTGGGAAATATCTTAATATCTGCTCAGGAAAAACTCCTAC
>DAOUYT010000009.1 GCA_030665965.1 bacterium | reverse complement strand
TCCAACCAATCTATTTTCTGGGTTTTTCTTTTCCAGAAGATATCTTCCCAGATATAGTGAAAGGCTAATTTCTCCCATCCTGAATATCTTTTTCTGAAGAAGTTTAAGATTTTTTTAGTAGAAACTAACTTCTTGTTAAATAACAACTTAGACATTATTTTCTGTTCCCAGGGAGGAATAGTTTCTAAGGCATTGTAATGATAAAAATCCTCAAATAAAAGATACTCTACAGAAGCAGGTCCAATTCCGTAAAGTTTTAATGCTTTCTTTTTTAACTCTTCTCTCTCCATCTTTCTCATTTTAAATTCATCAATTTTTCCTTTGACGAACTGTGAACTGATTTTCTTTAAGAATTTAGCTCTGTAACCTAACTTTAAATCTCTTAATGTTTGCTCTGAAACTTTGTTTATAGCTTTTGGCTCCCAAAAAGTAGAAAGGATTTTGTTGTCAAATCTCACCTTCTTACCAAACTTATTAAAAAGATTCTCCAACATCTGAACCGAACGACGAACTACGGCATTCTGTAAAACAATATATATGACAAGCGTTTCATATAACGAATTAGCAGCTACTGGTTTCATTCCTTGCCATTTTTTTAATAAAGGTTTTAAAATTTTATCTTTTTTGAACTTTCTAGCAAATTCTGAAATATCCGACTTCAGATTAAACCTCCATTCTATTTCTGTCATTAAACTATCCTTATATGACTTTAATAGGGGCTTTTTTGAATATACGCTAAACCTTATCTTTGGTCTTTTTACCGTTCCCTTATTTTCCAATTTTAATCCCAGATACTTGCCTCTCCAAACCATTGTTATCCAGTATTTCCCTTTTGACCATTCATTATCAGACGAGGGGAAATGCGACGGCTTATGGATTGTTACATTAAAATTATAAGGCGGAGTCGGCTTCAGAATACTTGAAAAAATCTTTTTGAGGTTAATTATTTTCATATTCCTATTCTACAAAAAAATCACCTAAAAGGCGATTTCTTAGTGTGACGGGGACGACGAGACTATTTTCGAACTCTGGAATGGCTTGATTCTATAGAGAATCCTGAAGAAATGATGGAGGAAATAAATAGCTTTCTCGACTACTTTCCCGCCTAAACCAAAAATCACCTCAAAGGTGGTTTCGGGCTTTTTCAAAATCACAAGTAAGTTATGGGCTTGAAAAATAGGATTGATTGTAAAGAACAATAAATAAAAAATAAAAAAAATAGGATTTAGTTATTGTTGGTATTTAACACTTTGGCAAGAGATTTTAATAATGGCTCGAAAAATCTCTCAATCTGCGCCGCCTCCTCTGTTGATAATTGAGGACTGCGACTGATCACGTTTTTCTTTATCTTCTGGATTTTGAGTGACAATTCTTGCAACTCTTCGAACCGATCGGCACTTATTCCAGTTTTCTTATTTCCTATCATATTTTAATAATATCATACTATTCTTAATTTGTCAATAGCTTACCTGCCCAATATAACTCAAAACCCCGCCTTGGCGGGGCTCGAAAATTCGGGGATGGTTGGACATAGTACAAACCGTTCACTACGTTCACTGTAATTACTTCATAATTAACCAAACCAGTCGCTTCGCTCCTTGTAATTACTGCGTAATTAACTGAACTGAGTACTGGTCCAGATTTTCAGCAGTAAAAACTATTTCATTGTAAAAATAGTTTTTAAAATCTCGTGTCTTTTTTTAACTTTTTTCTTGGCAAAATCAAAAAATATCTTTTTATTATAGTCTCTATTTAACTTCTCTAAAGCCCACTTTTTAAAATCTTTAATATCTCCATTTCCTATTATTGCGATTTTAAGATAAAAATCATTAAAATAATGAGACATTGCATCTGCGGTAGCTAAAATTTTACCCTCAATGGTTTTTGGCAGTGTCTTGCTACAAGTGTGAGAGAGAATTATCTCTTTTATTTTTCTTATAACATCTTTGCTATAACCAAATTTTTTCATTACTTTTTCAGCCTCAATTGCACCAACCTTTTCGTGATCTCCTTTAATACTTCTTATTCTTTGTAGATCGTGCAACCAAACACCTAGTAATACTATTTCCTTATTGGCTTTTGGCAACTTTCTCAGCAAAAACTTAGAGAATTTTTCTACAGCTAATAAGTGTGTTTCGTAAAACCAGTCAGCTGCAAGTTTTGAGCTGGCACACTCTTTTTTGATTAACCTTTTAATTTCTGTAATTTTTCTAGACATTACATCATCTTATCAAAAAACCGCCTCTCTGGCGATTTCTCTATACAATTTCATACAAAAATATGCAATTTTATCCAATTTTGCGGGGACGACGAGACTCGAACTCGCAACCTCGTGATCGACAATCACGAGCTCTAACCAATTGAGCTACGTCCCCATATGAAAATTATAAAGTAAATTTTTGTGCCGGTGACGGGACTCGAACCTGTAACCTCTTGCTTATGATGCAATTACTCTAACCATTGAGCTACACCGGCCTTGCGGTGCCTGGAATTGCACCAGGGCCTCCAGCTTATGGGACTGGCGAGGTACTACTCCTCCACACCGCGTCTATGTCCATGATTTTACCTTTTTTAACCTTGAGAGTCAATATTTTTAAAAAGCAAATTAAAAAAGCAACCAGGCAACATTAACTACAATACCTGTAAATCAACCATGGCTTTTTCATAAGTTTTAAAAACTTTTTTTGCTTCGTTTCTGTCTAACCGAAAGGTTGGATCATGAATAATGTTTGAACGAATCTTATGGGCCTCTATAACCTCATTTAGATTGGAAAGAATATCAACGGTTAATTTATCCAGTTTTTCACCCAAGGTTTTATCCATAAAACCCATTTTCTTTAAAACCTCATCCAACAGGTTGTCAGCTTCTATTATGGCTAACTTTTCTTCAGCTTCAGTATTCATGGCAAATCTCTCTCTGATTTTAATCCATTTCCTTTCAATTCTGACCAATCCATAATGCCGGTAAGTCATTATTTCTCTTATATCCCAGATAATCAGCCTCTTTAACCAGGTAGTCTTAATTAAAGCCCAAACAATGAAAAAAATGAAAAACAAACCCAGGCTCAAAAATACAAATTTTACAGTCAAAAGCCAGCCAGGAAGAACAGGGTCTAAAATAAATTGAATTATATTATCTAAGGCCATAAATGTATTTTTTTAAATATATTCTTTTTCAAAGACTTCAGCAATATTCATTATCTTTTCCTCCTCAAAAGGTTTCCCAATAATTTGTAAGCCCACTGGTAAACCTTTTTTTATTGTACCACAAGGTATGGAAATTGCCGGTAATCCAGCTAAATTAACGGAGGCTGTAAAAATGTCAGACAAATACATTTTTAAGGGATCTCTGGTTCTCTCTCCTAATTTGAAGGCAGGAGTGGGAGACACAGGGGAAAATATAACATCAACCTTTTTAAAGGCTTTATCAAAATCCTTTTTAATTAATGTTCTAACCTTTTGGGCTCTCAAATAATAAGCTTCATAATATCCAGATGACAGGGCATAAGTGCCCAGCATTATTCTTCTCCTGACTTCCTCACCAAATCCCTGTCCCCTGCTTTGCAAATAAACATCTAAAAGACTGTGGGACTTTGACTTTGAACCTTTACTGTATCCGTATTTAATTCCATCGTAACGGGCAAGATTGGCACTGGCTTCAGAAGGAGCAATGATATAATAGCAGGGTAAAGCATATTCTGTATGAGGAAGGCTGATTTGTTCAATCTTGGCCCCCTTTTCTTCATATTTGTCTATTGCCCTTTTTATTAATCTTATCACTTCAGGGTCGGTTCCTTCAACAAAGTATTCTTTTGGAATTCCTATTACCAGTCCCTTCACGGGTTGATTAACTGAAGATTTCTGTGATTGAGCTTCAACACTGGTTGAATCCAATACATCCTTTCCTTTAATAACATTAAACACTATTTTACAATCTTGCACGGTTCTTGTTATTGGACCTATCTGGTCTAAAGAAGAAGCGAAAGCAATCAAACCATATCTGGATACAGCCCCGTAACTAGGTTTTAAACCCACTACACCGCAAAAAGAGGCTGGTTGTCTTATTGAACCTCCGGTATCAGAACCTAAGGCAAAAAGGCAAAGGTTTGCAGCTACAGCAGCAGCTGACCCTCCAGAAGAGCCTCCTGGTACCCTGGTTAAATCCCTGGGGTTTCTCGTCGGCCCGAAAGCAGAATTCTCAGTAGAAGAACCCATGGCAAATTCATCCAGATTTGTCTTTCCCAAGATTATAATTCCCTGCTCTCTTAATCTTTTAATACAGGTAGCGTCATAAGGAGCGGTATAGTTTTTTAAAATTCTGGATCCAGCACTACATCCAAGATCCTCAACCAGAATATTGTCTTTTGCTGCCACAGGAACTCCAGCTAACAAAGGAATCTCTCTACCAACAAAAATCATTTCATCAATCTCTTTTGCCTGAGAAACAGCTGTGTCTTCACAAACAGACAAAAAAGAATGAATCTTTACATCTTCTTTTTTTACCTTTTCTAGATAGGCTTTGGTTAATTCCAGGGCTGAAAATTCTTTTTTCAGCAAACCCTCATGAATCTTTTTTATTGTAAGACTTGTTAACTCCATTAAAACATTGACAGACTTTGTGTTAATACAAAAATATTAAAGTACCTGTTTTACCTTTAAATATCCATTCTTTTTCTCAGGTGCCAGTTCTAATAATTTCTTATCCTTCTTCTTTGATTCTTTCTTTATTCTGTCTTCCCTCATCACGTTTCCAAGACCATCTAAAGGAGAATAAACATCAACACCTGATACATCAACTTCTTTTAATTTTTCAACATAATCTAAAACAGAAGAGAGGTCTTTTTGCATTTTCTCTGTTTCTTTCTTGCTCAAACCCAATCTGGCAAGTTGAGCTATATGTTGAACTTCTTTTTTGGAAATCATAATTATTTTGGGGGTTCCAACTCCCATGTTTCTAACAATACCTCGTGCAGCTCATCCAAATTCTCCAATACCATTCCTGCTCCCCTTACTACAGCTGTCATGGGGTCTTCAATGATATTTGTCGGAATCCTTGTTTCTTTCTGAATCAACACATCCAATCCTTTTAAAAGAGAACCTCCTCCTGCCATATATATTCCTTTTGTCATTATGTCAGCCAGCAGTTCAGGCGGAGTCTCTTCAATGGCTGTTTTAATTTCAGTTATAATCCGATTAATTGATTTATCCATTGCTCTCTTCACGTCCTTATTGGAAATCAAAACCTCTTCAGGAAGACCGGTAACCAGGTTTCTACCCCTCATTGGAATCTCTTTTTTATCTTTTAAAGGGTAAGCTGAACCTATGGCAATCTTAATTGACTCAGCCGTCCTTTCACCAATTAATAATTTGTACTCTTCCTGGGCAAAGAGCACGATGTCTTCATTTAGTTTGTCTCCAGCTACCCTCAAGCTCTTTGACAAAACTATTCCTCCCAAAGAAATGATTGCCACCTCTGTTGTCCCTCCCCCGATATCAATGACAAAGTTGCCGCCTGGTTCCTGAACAGGAAGACGGGCTCCAATAGCAGATGCCATGGGTTCGTCAATCAAAAAAACCTCCCTTGCTCCAGCTGACCTGGTAGCATCAATAACCGCTCTTTTTTCCACCTGTGTTACTCCAGATGGTATTCCAATAATAACCCTTGGTCTAATCCATTTTTTCTTTCTGGTCTTTTCAATAAAATACCTGAGCATTTGTTCTGTAATCTCAAAATCAGAAATCACTCCTGCCCTTAATGGTCTGGTAGCTATAATATGAGATGGGGTTCTGCCTACCATTCTTTTGGCTTCAGAACCAATTGCCAATATCTGACCTGTTTTTTGATTGACAGCTACTATGGAGGGCTCTTGCATTACAATACCCCTTCCCCGCACATAAACCACGGAGTTGGCTGTGCCCAGATCAATTGCAATGTCGTCTGATAATGCTTTAAAGGTTTTTTTCAACATGGTTTTATTAAACTATCTTTTTTAAAAATTTACTTAAATCAGTTATTTTTATTAATTTGATTTTATCTTCTCTTCTTTTTTTAACCTCAATGGAATTCTTTTTCAAGGTTTTTTCAGAAACAACAAGCCTGATGGGAATGCCTATTAAATCACAATCTGCAAATTTCTTCCCTGGAGACTTGTCTTTTCTATCGTCATACAACAGGTCAAATCCTTTTTTGCTTAAATCCTGATATAGTTTTTCAGCTGTTTTCCTTGTTTTTAAAGAGTCTTTAAGACAAATTAAGTGAGCCTGAAAAGGGGTTGTCTCTTCTGACCAGATAATTCCTTTTTTATCGTGGTTGACCTCCACAATAGCACCCAATAATCGACTCAGCCCAATACCATAAGAACCCATCAATACCATTTTTTCTTTTCCATTCCTGTCTTTAAATTTCAAATTAAATGCCTTACTGAACCTGTCTTTTAGTTTAAAAATATTTCCTACTTCAACGGTTTTTTTAGTCTCTAACTTCTTGCTTTTACATTTGGGACATTTATATTTCTGTTCTTTTATAATTTCTTTATTGACAGCTAACTTACATTTCTTACAAAGGTATATCAAGTCTTCGCCATAAGGGGTTATGGTTTGAAATTCATGAGAATACTTGCTGAAACTCCCACCTGAAGCTAAAGTCAAAAAGGTTTGTCTGCCTATCTTACATCTCTTAAAAATCCTGGAATAAGCTCCTTTTACCTTCTCATAATATCTGTCTAAATCCTTCTCATCCTGGTGAAAAGAATAAAGATCTTTCATTATAAACTCTACTCCCCTTAACAACCCTGACTTGACCCGCAGCTCATCCCTGAATTTATCCTGGATCTGATAAACATAAACAGGCAGGTCTTTATATGACTGAACAAAGGTTTTAACCAGAGGAGTGATAATCTCTTCGTGGGTCCAACCCAAACCATAATCTTTTTTCCCCCGAGTCTTTAATTTAAACATAATCTGTTCCTTCCATCTTCTTGTAACCTCCCAACTGCTCCTAGGATGAAGGGCAGGCAAAAGAATCTCCTGTCCTAAGATTCCATTCATTTCTTCCCGAATAATATTCTCAATTCTTTTTAAAACCCGGAACCCCAGGGGTAGATAAGAATAAGCCCCTGCCATTAATTTATTAATAAAACCAGCTTTTATTAAAAGCCTTGAATTTATGCTTTTTTCATCTCTAGGTGCCTTTCTGATTGTTTTTGTAAAAAGTTGAGATTGCCTCATATATTAAAACAACCTGGTTATATCATTTATTGTTACCCAAACCATTAAAACAAGCAATATGATGAAGGAAAAAGCAGTAATGTTCTGTTCGATATTTTCAGAAACAGGTTTTTTCCTTACAGCTTCAATGCCTAAAAAAAGCATCTTACCTCCGTCTACTGCTGGAATAGGCAGAAGATTAAATATGGCTAAATGAAGAGAAATTAAAGCCAGAAAGTTTAAAAAATAAGCTAATCCTAACTGCTGGCTCTGGATTAACATCTGAAAAACACCCACAGGTCCTGCTAATTGAACCCCTGAAGCTGACCCCTGAAAAATATTTCCAATGGCTGTCATATAGCCTTTAATAATAAGAAAGGTGGTTCTTACAGTAGCTAAAATTCCCTGCCAGGGAGACAGATACCAGGGATATTTTTGAATTGCTGTCCTGACCAACATCACACCCATGGATCCTTCTCCAGCTGGAGGCGAGGACCTGGCAATCAAGGATATTTCAAAAAAATCCTGTTCCCTCTCAATTGTCAGTTTAATCTCTTGTCCTAAATGAGAATTTGTAAAATCCTGCACCTCTTTTATCTTTACAGGGATTAATCTGTCATTGCCAGCTAATAATTCTTTTATTGTATCTCCTATCTTAATACCTGCCCTGTCAGCAGGTGAATTTAAAGCTATGCCAGCAATCCTGATCTCAGATTCAGTTAAACCAGAAACATCTTCATCTTCAACCATGACCGGAGCACCAATACTAAAGACAATACCAAAAAGAAGAATTGCTATTATCCAAAAAGAAAGCACTCCTCCCAAAGAAATTAAAAACCTTTTTTCCACTGGTTGTTGAGAAAAACTGCCAAGATCATCTTTCCTTTTAATCTCTCCGGGAAAGCGTACAAAAGCACCAAAAGGCAGAAGATTTAAAGAATAAATGGTTTCTCCTATTTTTTTCCCAATCAAACGGGGAGGATAACCTATGCCGAATTCTTCAACCCTGACACCGAATTTCTTAGCCAATAAAAAATGACCCAACTCGTGGATAATTATCAAGCTAATAAGACTAAAAAAAGCAATGGCAAGGGTTAAAATAGTCATGTTTTAATGTTTAACTCTCTATTTCTTTTTTCTTTTTCTCCACCATTTCCTTAATCTTCTCCTGAAAATCATCAATCAAATCCTGCAATTCGTCTTTTCCTTTAAACTTATCATCCTCGCTCATCTTTCCCTGTCTAAAGCTTTCCTGTATCTCCCCCCAGGCCTCATCCCTCCATTTCCTGATTGTTCTTTTTGCCTGTTCCTGTTTTTCAGATGTAAGATTAATCAAATCCTTCCTGAATTCCTCGCTCAAGGAAGGCATGGTGATTCTGATTACATGTCTATCAACTACAGGATTTGCTCCAATACTGCTCTTTTCCAGGGCTTTTACAATCTCTTCAATATATGATTTATCCCATGGCTGAACAAGAATCTCTCTGGGAAAAGGAATGGATATTGCAGCTAATTGTTTTAAAGAAAATGTCTGTCCAAAATAATCAACCTTAATATCCTCCACCAGAGAAGGTGAAGCTCTCTCGGTCCTAATCTTTTGCAACTCCCTGCTCAAAAAATTGATGACCTTTTCCAGTTCAGGCTTAATCTTCTCAATAATTTCTTTATATGATACCTTATCCTCACCCATAATAATATCTATAGTTTCATTGTTAATATTTCCAAGGCTAACCTGGGATTGACGTTTGTGGTTGAAATTAAAAACATTGTTTCTTGTACGGCCTTAAGAATATTTTTTATCTTTATTAATTCTGTGTGGTTTCTACAGGAAATTAAACCCTTCCTGAAGTAGAACAACCAAATGCCCAGGGTTTCTTTCAAGTCCTGCTGCTGGGCCAATTCCTTGACATATTTAAAGCGTAAAGACAGAGGAGAACCTGAAATCTTAATTAACTCTCTTATCTTTTTTTTCCTTTCTTCCAACTTCTCCGGGTTTTGCAATATATTAACAGCCCTTCCCGGTCTTCCCAGAGAAATTTCAACAATCTCCTCAATCTTTTCTTTGGAAACCTTTTTTTTCTCCAGGTAACTGGTTATTTCTCTATTTTCCACCTGATAAAACTTAATCTTTTCGCATCTGGAAACAATGGTAGATAAAAGGTAACTTGGATGTTCACTAATTAAAATTAAAAGGCTTCTGCTTTTGGGCTCCTCCAGGGTCTTTAAAAAACAGTTTTGGGCTTCCCTGGTCATTAAATGGGCTTTATCAACAACAGCTCCCAAAAGAGGGGCCTTAATTGGTTTTAAAGATAATCTCCATCTGAGGTCTCTGATCTGGTTAATTTGAATCTGCTTTGTTATAGGGGTAATTAAACTGAAATCAGGATGTTGAAAGAGTTTTTCTCCAAAAAGAGAAGAAAGGAATTGTAAAGCTATTGTCTTTTTTCCCAATCCTTCTGGACCTGTAAACAATAAAGCATGGGGAATTTCTCTTGAGCTAATTATTTTTTTTAAAAATTGTTGTTGTTTTTTATGACCGATAATCATGAAAGCCACCACCTTATTTCTTACTCATTATGGTTTTCTTGTAGAGATCAAGATTTTCCAGCATTATTCCTGTTCCTTTTGCTACGCATAAAATGGAATCATCAGCTAAGATAGCTGGAACACCGATTGATCTGGCAATTAATGCTGGAAACTTATTCAGCAAAGAAGCTCCCCCTGTCATTACCATACCCTTGTTCAGTATGTCAGCTGAGAGCTCAGGAGGAGTATCCCGAAGCACTATTTTAATCATCTGAATAATCTCTGAAAGAATATCAGATAAGGCCATACAGACATCGTTTGATGAAATCTTAATGTTCTTTGGCAAACCCAGAGCCATATCCCTTCCCTTGATATCCATCCTTTTCTCTTCTTTATCAGGTAAGGCTGTACCAATTCTTTTTTTTATTTCTTCGGCTGTTTGTTGTCCGATGGCTAAATTGTATTTTTTCTTAATGTAATCAGAGATAGCCAGGTCCATTTTATCTCCAGCTACCCTTATGGAATGAAAATTGACAATTCCTCCCAGAGAAATTACTGCAGCTTCAGATGTTCCTCCTCCAATATCAAGAATCATATTGCCCGAGCAGCTATTGATAGGAACATTGGCTCCCACAGCTGCCAGGATTGGTTCTTTTGCCAAATAAACTGCCCTGGCTCCGGCATTCATGCCAGCTTCAATTACCGCTCTCCTCTCAGTAGAGGTAATGCCAGCTGGAATACCAATCATTAAATCAGGCTTAAAAGGTCGAAATCTACCCAGGGCTTTATCAATAAAATATTTAAGCATGGCCTGGGTAACCCTGAAATCAGCAATCACCCCGTCTCTAAGAGGACGGTATATCTTGATGGTATCAGGGGTCCTGCCCATCATTTCTTTGGCTTCTCTTCCCACAGCTAAAATCTCATTCTCTGCCAAAGCTACAGCTACCACTGATGGCTCTTGTAAAACCACTCCTTTCTTGGGAATAAAAACAACCGAATTACAGGTTCCTAAATCAATGCCAATTTTCATATCTTTGGGCTTAAAAATTATGGAAATCCAATTTAAGTATAATTTAAAGTCTTAAAGTTTGCAAATCTTTGTATGAGGTTAAACCCCAAAAACTTGCAGACAAGCTATTAAATAAATATAATATTAAGAATGGAGAAAAAAACCCGCAGAATCATATTTTTCATCTTTGTCTTCATATTCCTTTTGTCAGCCCCTCTGGTGGTGCTTTACTTTCAGGGATATAGATTTGATTTTGAAAACAAGAAACTAACCCAGACAGGCGGTATCTTTTTAAAAGCATTACCAAGACAGACAGATATATATATAGATGGAGGGTTCTCCAGAAAAACAGATTTCTTCTTTGGCTCAATCCTTATTGAGGATTTATTGCCCAAAAAATACAATATCAAGGTAAAGAAAGAGGGATACTTTGAGTGGGAAAAGAATTTAGAAGTAAAAGAGAAAGAGGTGGTGGAAGCAAAAGAAATTATCCTTTTTCCAAAAGATGCTGATTTCAGCTTTTTATCCAATGGAATAAAGAATCTCTGGTTTTCTCCTGACGGAAAAAGAATGGTGTGGGAAGAAAAAGAAGGAAGTCTTTGGACCCTGAAGCTCTATGATTTGAATAAAAACCTAAAAAGCCACCTCTTGAAAGAAAGCGATGTTTCGAAAAAAGGAGCTGAATTTTTTGATTTGGAGTTTTCCAAGGATGGAAAGGAAATATATTTTAAGGTAATTACAGCAGAACAATTAAAGAGCTTTGCCCTGGAAATCGACAAGATTCCTCCTATCTTAAAAGAAATCAAAGAATCCTCACTCCTCCCTGAAAATATCATAACCTATGAAGAATTTAATAATGACATCTATTATCTGGATAACCTGGGTTATCTTTATAAAACAGATGCTTCTTTTTCTCTAAAAGAAAAGGTTACAACAGCATCCTTTCCACTAAAAAAAGAAACAGGATATGAATTATATGTTTTTCCTGACTTTATCTTTTTAGAAGAAGGAGGAGAAATCCTCTATTTATTGAATCAAGAAACAAAAATATTTGAAAGGTTTTTTGAAGGAATCAATTCCTTGAAGATTTCATCTGACAGCAAGAAATTAGTCTATTGTTCAGATTCTGAAATCCGGGTTCTGTTTCTCAAAGAAAAAACAACCCGGCCAACAAGAAAAATGGGAGAGAGCATCTTTTTGGTCAGACTCTCAGAAAAAATCAAGGATGTCTTCTGGTTAATGTCAAGATATTTAATATTCAACACTGAAAACAAAATAAAGATTGCTGAGATTGACAACCGAGACAGAATAAACATTATTGATTTAGCTGAATTTGAAAATTCTGAAATATTCTGGAATCCTGTTGATAAAAAGCTGTATGTGCTGGAGGGAGAAAATCTATGGGCTTCCAAAAACTTAATTCCCTAAGTTTCTTTAAATAAAAATCCTGTCAAAACAGGTTAAATCTCTTTTTTGATAGATTGTTCACTATCCAATATTTCGGATATGGCAACCTTGATACTTGCTATTTCTTCCTTATTGTAATTGCTTTTCCTTTAACAAGAGCTTCAGCTACTTTTCTGCGAGCCGAGGATAAAATTCGACCTAAAGTACTTTGAGAAATTCTCATTCTCTTTGCGGCCTCGGTTTGACTTAATCCTCTTAAATCACAAAGTCTAATTGCTTCCAACTCATCTACTTTTAAATCCACTTCTTCTAACACAGAAAGAGGTATAGCTCTTGGTTTAAAATAAGTGACATTTGGATTAAATAAAATTTTTCTTGGTTTTATTGGTCTTGCCATAGAATAGTCTCTAATTTTTTAAAAATTCTTTTAATTTCGGTTTTGGCTTTAAGGTTAGTTTCTACAATTGGCTTTAAGTTAGAAACTGCTTTAAATATCTTTTTATCGTAAGAAATTTTACCTAAAATTCTTTTACCTGTCTGTCCTGAGCCATGCCGAAGGGCCCATTTTTCAATTTTATCAGCTATTCCAGAATTAATATCCCACTTATTAATTACTATCTCGTAAGGAAGATTGAAATGATTTATCACTTTCAAAACCCTTTTTAAATCAGAAAAAGCTGAAGGAGTAGGCTCTGTAATCAAAATAGCAAAATTTGAATCCTGTAAGGCAGCTATAACCGGACAACCTGTTCCTGGAGAAGAATCTAAGATTTGAAGCTTACAGCCAGATTTGTCTGCCTGTTTTTTAAGTTCTGTTATTATTTTTCCCGAACCTGTTTCTCCAGGTAAAAGATTTCCAATGATTAAAGGAAAACCGTATTTTGTATTCTTTATTATAATCTCCCCGTTTTGAACAGGTTTTAATTTAATGGCCCCTTGAGGACAGACAATTTCACAAACACCGCACCCCTCACATAAAAATGGATTTAGTTGGGGCCTGCCCCGTACCGAACTTGTTCTGGTACGGGGTTTTCCATTTATCATTTTTATTGCTCCAAAACGACATTTCTCAACACATAAACCACAACCATTACATTTTTTATAATCAATTACTGGTTTAGCTGAAGTAACTATTGGAGTTTTCTTCCCTGAATTTTTAATTTCATTTAACCAAATAGCTAAATTGGGAGCATCAACATCACAATCTACAGCTGCTATTTTTTTGGATTTAGCAAAAAGTATTGCCAGACTTGAAGCTAACATTGATTTTCCTACTCCCCCTTTTCCACTTGCAATTACGAGCTTCATTTTTGTTTAAATACTAATGAAATTAGAAATATTAGGGAAGCAACTAAAATAATTAATGGGCCTGCAGGTAAACCAAAGACCTTGAAGATTAAAACGCCTAGAGAACAAGAAACACTACCTATCAAGAGTGCTCCGTAGGAATATTGAGATAAATTACGAGCAATATTGCGAGCGGCTGCAGCTGGAGTAATTACTAAAGCACCCATTAAAAGAGAACCTGTTACCTTAATTCCTAAAGCAACGACAATTGCAACACAAACCAGATAAATAAGATTATATTTTTCAACATCTACTCCTTCTACCTTAGCTAAATTCTCTGAGAGATTAGATAAAATCATTTTTGAAAAAATCTTTTTTAAAACCAAAAAGGTAACAATGCAAAATATTACTGAAACTAAAGTATCCCAAAGCCCTATTTGAGAAATATCGCCGATTAGCGCAGTTGAAACTTTTGTTTCAGGTAAAAACAAAAAGGCAATGGCTACTGAAGCAGTAAAAACAATTCCAGTTAAGGCTTCCATTGGCAGCTTGGTGTGAATTTCAAAGAGCCAAATCAGTAAAATTCCAAAAAATAAACAAACTAAAGCTCCCAAGGAAACATTAAATCCATAAATAAGGGCTAAGGCTACGCCAGGCAAAGCAACATGCCCTAAAGCATCGCCAACTAAAGCCATTCGTTTGGTAATCATCAAAGAGCCCAAGAAACCTGCCACCCCGCCAATGAAAATACTAACTATTAAACTATAGATAAATTGAAGCTCCATAAATTTTGGCTAAATTTTGAGGGGTAATAACGTTTTGTGGTAAACCATAAAATAATTTTCTTTTATTTAGAGCCAATATCTTATCCGCTTTTTTGCAAACCTCGCCTATCTCATGGCTAACCAAAATAATTGCCTGATTTTTCTCCTGCCAAAGCCTCACTAAAGAATCGTAAATCGTTTCTCGACCATGGATATCAATTCCAACCATCGGCTCATCCAAAAGAATAACATCAGGCGTATCAGCCAAAACCCAGGCAATAAGTGTCCGACGCAACTGACCTGAAGAAAGTGTGCCTAATCTTTTCTCTAAAAACTTTAATGAAGCCTCTATTCCTACCCATTTGAAAGATTGAAAAATCTCTGAAGGACCTACTTGTTTAAATTCAAAGAATTCTTTTACACTTAAAGGCAGGTTTTTGGAAACAGTAAATTCTTCCGGAACATAACCAATATGTGTGTTTTTTCTCCAACTGATTTCACCCTTAAAGGGAAGTAATCCTAACAAAGTCCGCAACAAAACACTCTTGCCAGCTCCATTTGGTCCTAAAATGACTAAAATTTCTTTTTCTCTCAAATCAAAATCCAAACCTTCAAGTACCTGTTCTCTTCCCAACTCCACATTTAAATTTTTTACTTTTAAAATTAAATCTTCTGACATATTGTTTGAAGAAAATAAAAATCTTTTTTTAAAATTCCTTTCATGTTGATGTTATAGGTAGCTACAGCCGGATGATAAAGAGGAATAATTTTAATAGTCTGAAAGAGACTTTTAACCTCAAAAACTTTTCCGTGGATTTTGCTTATTCCCTGAATTTGCTCTTTTAGTCCGTATTTTTCAAAAATATATTTTGTAGAATGATTCCCCAGGGTGCAAATTACTTTGGGTTTTATGATTTTTATCTGTCTATCTAAATATGGAGAACAAGCTTCAATCTCATTTAAATTTGGAGCTCTATTCTTAAAATCAGAAGTTACAGGCCGGCATTTAAGTAAATTGCAAATATAGACTTCTTCTCTCTTCAGGTCAATGGACTCTAAAAGCTCATCCAAAACCTTACCAGCAGCCCCCACAAAAGGTTTGCCTTTTGCGTCTTCCCAATATCCCGGTGCTTCGGCACAAAACATTATTTTTGCCAAAGGGCTCCCTTCTCCGGGGACATAATGGGTAATATTTTTGTATAAAGGGCATTTCTTACAACTCAAGATTTCATTTTTTATTTTTTCTAATTCCTTCATTTAAAAAACTAAATTTTAATTATTTTTCCTACTCCATTCTCTATAAAATCATCTCTGTATTCTTCTTTAAATAATTCTCTGCATCTGTCTCCGGAACAATGACAAGGAGCTACTTTTTGAACTTCTAATTTCCTGAAATCATTGATAATGTTTTTTAATTCAAAATCCGAAGCTCCGGATAAATGAAACCCTCCCAAGACTAAATAGATGGGTTCATCTGGAAATATCTCCTTAGATTTTTTCACAATATTTACAACTCCAGGATGAGCACAACCAGTAATAATTATTAATCCTTTTTTGCTATTAATAATTAAAGATTGTTCTTTAATCCAAGTTCCTAAGGGTCCGGTAG
Organism: bacterium; assembly: GCA_030665965.1. Classification (GTDB taxonomy): domain Bacteria; phylum Patescibacteriota; class Minisyncoccia; order Minisyncoccales; family JANBVM01; genus DAOUYT01. Next base: position 965 of record DAOUYT010000009.1, on the reverse strand, counting down.
TCCAAATATTCTCTGTTATTTCAGTCTCTTCAGAAAAAGATTCTGGTTTATATACTTTTAAATCAGGTGTCGTTTCTAAAATTCCCGATAATCCACCAGTGTGGTCTCCGTGTAAATGAGAGATAAAAACAAAATTTATTTCTTTTGGATTAATTTTCATTTTTTCCATATTTGAAAGCAGGGTTTCTGAATCAGCTCCAGTGTCAAACAAAATATTCAATCCGCCTGCGCCGAGGCTTTGACGAACAAAGCAAGAAAAACCCCAACCGGTTTTAAGACGGGAATCTAATAAATAATTATCGTAAACAGTTATAATAGAGATTTCTCCTTCAATCTCTTTTTGGGATGCTTCTAATTTAGTTTCTTCAACCATAGGTTTTTCTGATAAATCAGGTGGGTGTATTTTTTCTTTAAAATCAGAGAGAAAAAATACACCTAATCCTAAAATTAAAATTGCTAAAATAATTAATGTTTTTAACATTTAAACAATTGTTAAAATTCTTTTATTTTTAAACTAACCCTAAAACCATACCTATACCCAGTCCTAAAATAATTAACCCCGAGATCAAATCTAAATATTTCATATTTTTCGCTTGCCAACCTGAAATGTCTTCGATTTTCCTCATGCCAAAATAAATTATTAAAACCACAACTATCATTGGTAAAACAAATATTAGATTATAGAGCAATAACCAAGGAGAAGACTTTAATATCTCAAGGGAAGACAAAATTCCCCCACAAATAATATAAGGTCCAATAGTACAGGGAAGTAAAAATACCGTCACAAAAGCTCCCACCCAAAAAGCTCCCCGGGGACTGGTTACTTTAGAAATAACTCTATCCACTCTCGGCGATACTTTACAAACGCCTTTTGCTTGAAAAAAATCTTTTATTTTAAAACAGCCCAAAATTATTGCTCCAAAGCCCAAAATTTTGTAAAGCCACAATCTAACCAAAGTCAAAGC
>DAOUYT010000030.1 GCA_030665965.1 bacterium | reverse complement strand
GTTTCTGGATCATCCCTTAGACCAGTCCATTTAGCCACCCCAATACCGGTTAAAAAGGTATTTAAGAATACCCAAGAAGCAAAAATAATTACCAAACCTATTATAGTTGCAGTTAAAATCGATTTTGCCTGAGTTACCTTTTCAGGACTTGCTCCTGCAGCTAAAAAATAAAAGCCACCAATAATTAACATCAACCCTGATATAATAGGAGCTAAACAGGTCAAGATAAAACTAAGGATATTGTTTAAAAGAACAAAGATATGACAAAACTCGCAGGGATTGCCAGAACCACCACAAGGAACTATTTGACCCTCACAAATAGCCTGGGTCTGAAAAGGAAATAAAAACAAGGATAAAACCATTAAAAAGGTTATAAAAGGTATTTTGTTCATCAGTTTTATTGTAAATTATTAACCAATAATTATCAACTAAATCATTCTTAAAAAGAACGATTCAGTGCCCCCGGCAGGAGTCGAACCCACAATTTCTGCGTCCGAAGCGCAGCGCCATATCCATTAGACCACGGGGGCTTCTTAATTTTATCAAAACAATTGAAAAAAACAAGGTTTTAAACTAAAATTTAGATATGGACATTCCAAAACAAGTAAAAGCTGTTATTGATAAATTAAAGAAAAAAAACTTTGAAGCCTATATTGTTGGAGGCTGTGTTAGGGATTTTTTAAGGGATGTGGAACCTGAAGACTGGGATATAACAACAAATGCCAAGCCAGAAGAAATCCAGGAAATATTTCCCAATAGTTTTTATAAAAATAAATTCCTGACAGTAACCGTTCAAACAGACAGCAAAAACCCAAAATTAAAAGAAATTGAGATTACCACTTACCGCCTGGAAACAAAATACGCTGACAAACGTCATCCCAGCGAAGTTAAATTTGCCAAGACCATCAAAGAGGATTTAGCCAGAAGGGATTTTACGGTCAATGCAATGGCCCTGGACATGGCTACAGATAAGAAAAAACAAGAAATAATTATTGATCCTTTCGGAGGTCAGAAAGATTTAAAAAACAAAACAATTAAAGCTGTAGGAAATCCAGAGGAAAGATTTTCAGAAGACTCTTTAAGAATGATGAGGGGAGTAAGGTTTGCCATAGTTTTGGGCAAGGGCTGGAAAATCGAACAAAAAACATCCAAAGCCATTAAGAATAATTCAATCTGGCTACAGGCTATTTCCAAAGAAAGAGTCAGAGATGAATTTATGAAAATTATCATGGCAGAAAGAGCAGCAGAAGGTATTGAGCTATTAAGAACACTGGGTTTGTTAAAATATATTATTCCTGAAATAGAAGAAGGTTACGGCGTCAGCCAGAACAAGCATCATATATATGATTGTTATGAACATTCTTTACGCTCTCTGGCTTATGCAGCTAAAAAAAAGTTTAATAAATATGTTAGATTGGCCTCCCTGCTTCATGATGTGGGAAAACCAAGATCAAAAAGAGGAGAAGGAAAAGATGCCACTTTTTACGGTCATGAAGTAATTGGAGCTAAAATGACGCTTCAGATTCTTAACCGGTTAAAATTTCCCAAAAAAGACATTGAAAAAATTGCCAAGCTTGTCAGATATCATCTTTTTTATTATAACCCAGAAGAGGTGGGTGAAAGTTCTGTCAGGAGACTGGTCCGCCAGGTGGGACCGGAAAATACAGAAGAATTGCTGCAGGTCAGAATGTCAGACAGGATTGGTTCAGGCGTGCCAAAGGCTGAACCATATAAGCTCCGTCATCTAAGATATGTTATTGAAAAGGTTTCCCAGGATCCTATTTCAACCAAGATGCTTGATGTTAACGGGAAAGACGTAATGAGGATTTTAAAAATAAAACCAGGGCCAAGGGTAGGACAGGTTTTAGACATTCTTTTGGGTTATGTTTTAAAAGACCCTAAAAAGAACAAAAAAGAAGTTTTAAAAAAAGAAATAGAAAAACTGGGGGAAATAAATGAAAAAGAATTGGCTTCCCTGGCCCAACAAACAAGAAAAGAAAGAAGGGATATTGAAATGAAAAGAGACCAGATGACAAAAAAGAAGTATTGGGTTACTTAAGAGTTTCTCTGCCGGGGCATGGTATACCGGTAGTACACAGGCATCGGGAGCCTGTAGACTGGGTTCAATTCCCAGTGCCCCGAATGAAACCTAAAGTAATCATATTTGATTTTTGGGGAACATTGGCTTTCTTCCCCATGACAGACTTAAAAGAATTTTATTCTTCTCTGGCTAGGTTTGGTTTTAAAATAAAGACTGAAAAAGAAATAAAGCACTTTTCCTCCATATTTTCCAGGTTAATGTGTTTTTCAAAAGACTGGATAGACTTTAGCAAACAGATTTTCAAAGAATTTGTTGAAAACCCAAAAAAAGAAAAGGTTGTTTCCTTTGCTGATTTTTTGAAAGAAAAAATTATTTTTGAGTTTTATGATGATGTAAAAGAGGTTTTAAACTTACCTTTTAAAAAGGTAATTTTAACCAATAGCGCTAGATTCCTTATTGAAAATTTAGAGCCTGTTCAAAGATTTAGTAAGATTTTTACTCCAAAAGAAACAGGTTTTTTAAAGCCTGACCCAAAGACCTTTTTATCGGTTCTAAAAAAATTAAAGGTAAAACCTAAACAAACCATTATGGTGGGAGATGATATACAAAGGGATTTAATGCCAGCTGAAAACTTAAAGATAAAAACTGTGTTGATTGACAGACAAAATAAATTCCAAGACTATACAGGAATCAAGATTAATTCTTTAAAAGAATTAAAAAAGATCTTACAGGGCCTATAGCTCAACGGTAGAGCACTGCATTCGCATTGCAGAAATATGGGTTCAATTCCCATTGGGTCCACAGGAATGAAAATTTAGAGTCTTATTGTTTAAAGCTTAATCCTTTCCTGGATTGAGAGACAAAAATATTCGTTGGAAAGCAGTAATATTGGAAAAGATGGCCAGGATTATTATGGGATAGATTGCCAGGGAAAGATTAAAGATTCCCAAAATCATTGCCAGACAAATCATAATCATTCTTTCTGCTCTGCCAAAAAAACCTTTTTTTAACTCATTGATTACCAGTCCTTTTTCTTTAGCCGCTGC
>DAOUYT010000027.1 GCA_030665965.1 bacterium | reverse complement strand
CTCGGTTAGAAAATTTAGCTACTGAAATCCAAAAAGAAATTCCTTCAGGATTGGGAAAGGGGAGGCAAATAAAGCTTTCAATCAATCAAATCAATAAAATTTTAGAGGGGGGAGTACCTGAATTAGTAAGGCAGGGCTATGGAGAGGAGGAAGATATTGAAAATTGTGAAGAAAAGGGGAAAATGGAACAAGCCGATGCTTCCTGTGTTTCTGAGAGAGCTAAGAATAGAGGGAGAAACCAGGTTGGGACCCTCGGATCGGGCAATCATTTTTGTGAAATACAAAAAGTAGAAGAGATTTTCGATGAGAAAGTTGCTCAATCTTTTGGATTATTTAAAGACCAAGTAGTAGTAATGATTCATAGTGGTTCAAGGGGTCTTGGACATCAAAATTGTACTGATTATTTAAGAGTAGTAATGCAAGCTTTACCAAAATATGGAATAAGACTGCCAGATAGAGAATTAGCCTGTGTGCCATTTAACTCTCCAGAAGGTCAAAGATTTTTCAAGGCCATGTGTGCAGCATGTAATTATGCTTGGGCAAACAGACACATGATGGCTTTTTATATAAAAAAGGTTTGGAAGAAGATATTGGGAGAAAAAGAAAATCTTAGTTTGCTTTATGATGTTGCACATAATATTGCTAAAATCGAAGAGCACGAAGTTAATGGAGAAAAAATGAAATTAATTGTCCATCGGAAGGGAGCAACCCGGGCTTTTCCTCCTGGTCATCCCGAGATTCCAGAAAAATATCGAGGGGTTGGTCAACCAGTTTTGATTCCAGGATCAATGGGAACTGCCTCTTATGTTTTAGCAGGAACAGAAAAATCTAAGGAGGCTTGGTATACAGTAAATCATGGAGCTGGCAGGACAATGTCAAGAAGAGAGGCAACAAGAAGAATTTCTGGACAAGAAGTGATAAAAAGATTAGAACAAAAAGGAATTATCATTAAATGCTGGAGTCCAAGAGGAATTGCTGAGGAAGCCCCTATTGCTTACAAAGATATTGATAATGTGGTACAAGTAGTCCATAATGCTGGATTGTCCAAAAAAGTTGCAAGATTAGTGCCTTTGGCCGTAATCAAAGGCGAATAAAATGAGAAAATCATTTTTTAATTACAAACCAAGAATTTTAAGTTGTTTTTTAGATTATGAAAGGAAGAAAGCTGTCAAAATCATTACGCAAATATGTTCGTCGGGAAAAGGCTCGGATTCGCCGAGAGGTTTGGGATTTGAAAGAACAGGAAAAATTAATTGAACAGCTATATCAGGAAATTTTTAAAAGATACATTATTAAGAAAAACTCTAATATCAGTGAGAAAAAATGAAAACCAAAGAGATTTACAATATAGCAATACAAAAAGCAATAGAAGCTGATTTCAGGAAAAGGCAGGGGGTAGAGGGTTTTTTGAAAAGAAAACAGAAAAAGTACGAAAAGATGTCAGAAGAAGAGAAAAAACACTTTAATATAGAATCCTTAAAAAATCCTTATTTGGATTCAAGAATCTTAAATATATCAGAGGATAAAGAGATAAAAAGGGTTTTGGTTGGAATTGATATTGATCCTGCTGAAATCTTATTGGCCAAAGAAATAGGCAATATTGATTTAATTATTTCTCATCATCCCTTGGGAAAGGCTTTAGCTAATTTACACGAGGTAATGGAGCTTCAGTGCGATGTTTTAAATCAGTATGGAGTGCCCATAAACGTTGCTGAGGGTTTGATGAGAGAAAGAATCTCAGAGGTGGCCAGGGGAATGAACAGATTCAATCATCAAAAGACGGTTGATGCAGCCAAACTGTTGGGATTTAACTTAATGTGTCTCCATACTGCTTGTGACAATCTGGCAGCAAAATTTCTTAGAGAAAAGATTACGAAAGAAAATGGCTTGATGAGGCTTGAGGATTTAATAGAGTTTTTGGAACAGATTCCAGAATATAAAGAGGCAATGAAGCTTGGTGTGGGTCCCAAGATCTTCGTGGGAAATAAAGAAAACCGCTGCGGTAAGATAGCCCTTACTGAAATAACCGGAGGGACTGAAGGCTCACCAAAGCTTTATGAAAAAATGGCAATAGCAGGTATCGGCACCATTATTGGAATGCATATTTCAGAGGAGCATAAAAAAGAAGCTGAAGCTGCCAATTTAAACGTGGTGATTGCAGGACATATGAGTTCTGATTCTTTAGGCGTTAATTTGTTTTTAGACGAGCTTGAGAAAAGGGGTATTGAAATTGTTTCTTGTTCTGGATTGACTAGATTTTCAAGAATAAAAGATAATGTTTAAAAAAGTCGAGACAAAAAATTAATTAAGAGATAATATGAGCAAAATTTCTGTAAAGAGGAGACAATTTAAGATAAGAATGAAGCGAAAAAGAAAGGAGAAAATCAAAAAGCTAAAAAAAGAATATTTGGCAGCAAAAACCAAAGAAAAAAAGAAAAAAATCATTGAAAAGATAAAAAGAAAAGCTCCTAATTATCCAGTAGAGGAGATTTTAAAATTGCAAAAATGAAACACTTTTAAAAAAGAGTTTGGTTTTTTGGAATTTCTTCTTTCTGTAAAATGCCAGAACAGACCCAGGTACAAATAAATGAGGAAAGGAAAAGCTTTCCTCAAAACATATGGAAGGTTTTTATTATCGAAGCCTTTTTATTTTTTTTAACCCTGGGACTGGGAATTGTTACTGCTTTTAGAATTAATGAAATTGTTACTGTTAAAAAAATTGACATTCCCCAGATTCCTTTTTTGCAATTCATAATTCAATTTTTTTTAGTTACCTTATTTATCTATTTTTTAATCCATTTTATAAAATTAAAGAAACAAAAAAGTACAATCTTTAAGGTCCTTTTTGTGTTAGCTGTTTTCTGGGGCGGAATGCTGGTTATCAATAGCTGGATTCCAGGCACACCCTCTTTCCTTTTAATGGGGTTTTTAATCATCTGGTGGTGGAAAAAACCATTAATTTTAATTCAAGACCTCTGTATAATGTTGGGGATAGCCGGGGCAGGGAGCATGTTGGGTTTAGCCTTCTCTCCTGAGGCAGTAATAATCTTTTTAATCATTTTTTCAATTTACGACCTTATTGCTGTTTATAAAACAAAACACATGGTTGAGATGGCAAAAGAGATGATAAAGAGTAAAGCTATCTTGGGAATGATTATTCCCCCTGACCTTTCTGGCTTCCGGGAGAGTTTAAAAGAGATTAAGCCCGGTGGCAGATTTTTAATTTTAGGCGGAGGAGATATGGTTTTTCCATTACTCCTTTGTTCTTCTTTAATTCCTTCAGGAATTTTTAATTCTTTGATTGTTGCCTTTTTTTCTTTGTTCGGCCTTTTTGTTAGTTTCTGGTTTTTTGTTTCTCAAAAAAAA
>DAOUYT010000026.1 GCA_030665965.1 bacterium | reverse complement strand
ATTTATCTCTTTTTGTTATATTGGATATTTGCTCATTCAAAATGTCTTTAGGGAAATAAAAAGAAGAGAACAAATAGAAAAAATAAGTAAAGATTTAGAAAAAGCCTATAAAGAGCTAAAGAAGATTGATGAATCCAAGTCAGAATTTATTTCTATTGCCTCCCATCAACTAAGAACACCTTTGACAGCAATCAAAGGATATATCTCCATGATACATGATAGAACCTATGGAATTCCCCCGGAAAAAATGGAAAAACCCCTTAGACATATTTACATTTCTGCTGAAAGATTGATAAAATTAGTTAGTGAGATCTTAAATATCTCAAGAATTGAAGCTGGAAAGGTAAGGGCAGAGCTTGAAATATCCTCCCTAGAATATATAATTAATAGTGTAATAACAGAATTAAAAAGTTTAGTTAAAGAGAAAGACCTTTATTTAGAGTTTAAAAAAGGGAAAGAACCCTTACCAAAGATTTCAATAGATAAAGAGAAAATGAGGCAGGTTATTCTCAATATAATAGATAATGCAATAAGATATACTAAAGAGGGAGGAATAACAGTAAGATGTAAAAAGAAAGAAAACACATATCAGGTTAAAGTCTCAGATACAGGGGAGGGAATGACTAAAAGAGAAATATCTGATTTATTTAAAAGTTTCAGTCGGGGTAAGGCTGGTAAAAAGGGCTGGGTAGAAGGAGCAGGCTTGGGTCTATATATTGCCAAAAAATACGTGGACATGCACAAAGGAAAGATATGGGCTAAAAGCCAAGGAAAAGGAAAAGGTTCAAGTTTTTACATAGAATTACCCATACAATAAATATGAAAAAGAAAAAAATACTTATTATTGAAGATGAAAAAATCTTATCTGAGATGTATAAGGATAAATTCACCAAGGTTGGATTTGAAGTAATTTCAGCTTTTGATTCAGAGGAAGGCTTAAAATTAGCCAAGAAAGAAAAGCCTGACTTGATTATTTTAGATATCCTCCTTCCTAGAGAAAACGGAGTGGTTTTCTTGAACTGGTTGAAAGCAGACCCTGAAATATCTTCTATTCCAGTAATAGTGTTTTCAAATTACGATGACCCGGAAACAAGAAAGCGGGCATCTAAATTAGGGATAAAAGACTATTTGATTAAGGCTGATTATACACCCAAGGCTATTGTAGAAAAGGTAAAATCATATCTTAAATGAAGCGCATTTTAAGCTCTGAGGCAACAAAATATCTTGGAAAAAAGATTAAAGTTTGCGGTTGGGTCCATAGCATAAGGTCTCACGGCAAAATCATGTTCATTGACCTCCGAGATAAAGGAGGGCTTTTACAATTGGTCTTTACTCCAAAGAATAAAGATGTTTATGGAACAATTCAAAGATTGGGTTCAGAATGGGTGATTGAAGTTGAAGGAAAGATTCAAAAAAGACCTAAAAAAATGATAAATCCCAAGATTGAAACAGGAAAGATAGAACTCTTGCCAGAAAAACTGAAGATTCTTTCTCAGGCAAAAACCCTGCCTTTTCCTGTTGATACCAAAGGTTATGAAATAAGTGAAGAAAAAAGGTTGAAATATCGCTATCTAGACTTGAGAAGAAAGAGAATAAGGACAAATCTGGAGGTGCGTCAGAAAGTCATTAAATTCATAAGGGATTTCCTGCAAAAACAAGGTTTTTTAGAAGTGGAAACACCTATCTTAACCAAATCCACTCCTGAAGGAGCTAGAGATTTTTTGGTTCCTGCAAGATTGCATCCTGGAAGCTTTTATGCTCTTCCTCAAAGTCCTCAGCAATACAAACAGCTCTTAATGGTTTCTGGTATTGAAAAATATTTCCAGATTGCCAGGTGTTTTTGAGACGAGGATCCCAGAGGTGATCGTCAGGCAGAATTTACCCAGTTAGACATTGAAATGTCTTTTGCTGAACAAGAAGAAATCTTAAGTTTGATAGAGGAACTTTATACTTCAATGGTTAAAAAACTATTTCCTGAAAAGAAAATCCTAAAGACTCCTTTTCCCAGAATCACATATAAAAAAGCAATGGAAAAATATGATAGTGATAAGCCTGATTTAAGGAAAAATAAAAAAGACATCAATGAGCTGGCTTTTGCTTTTATTGTTGATTTTCCTCTTTTTGAATGGAAAGAGTCAGAGAAAAGATTTGATGCCATGCATCATCCTTTTACCCGTCCAAAAGAAGAGGATATTAAAAAGATAAAGAAAAACCCTGACAAAATCCTGGCTCATCAGTATGATTTTGTTTTAAACGGCTATGAAATCGGGGGAGGAAGCTTGAGGATTTATAATCCCAAGATGCTGGAAGCAATCTTTGAGATAATGGGACATAAAAAACAAGAAATAAGAAAAAGGTTTGGTCATTTGTTGGAAGCATTTGAATACGGGGTTCCTCCCCATGGTGGAATTGCTTCGGGAATTGACAGGTTTTTGGCAATCATTCAGGAAGAACCTAATATTAGAGAAGTGATTGCTTTTCCCAAGAACGGAGAAAATAGAAGCCTGATGATGGATGCTCCGGCTGAAGTTGAGAAAAAACAATTAAAAGAATTACATATTAAGATTGAAAAAACCAGAAAAAAACATTAAATTAAAGATTATTTAAGGCTGACTTTTAGGTTTAATGAGTAAAAATTTAAATTTCTTTCTGACGGCCCTGGTGGCAACCATATTCTTAGGATGGGGGATAAATGTTTCCCAGGAAAACCTGGAGGATTTTTTTTATGCTCAAATATCCCAGCCTTTTGTGGAAATTAGTTTGGTTAAAATACCCCCTAAATCCCAAAAACCAAAACCTGAGCTTCAGCTAGAATCAGCATTGTCAGTTAAAATTAATAAGTTTGGTAAACAAAAGGTTCTTTTTAGAAAAGATGCTGTAAGGTCCCTGCCCATTGCCTCTTTAACAAAGTTGATGACAGGCCTCATTATTCTTGAAAACACGCCCCAGGATGATTTTAATTTCTCCAGAGCAATAACCATATCAAAAGAGGCAGCAAACCAAAATGACGTGCCTGTTTATGGTAATCTAAAACAAGGAGAGGTTTTTACAGTAAAAAAACTTTTAAGACTGATGCTTGCTTATTCAAGCAATGATGCATCTTTTGCCCTTTCTGATATTGTGGATAATAAGGGTTTTATTGAAAGAATGAATCAAAAGGCAAAAGATTTAGGGATTGAAAATACCTATTTTGTAAATTCCAGCGGTCTGGACCCTCAAGATCCAAAACAAATACCAAACTATTCCACTAGCCAGGATTTAATGACCCTTGCCAAATATATTCTTGAAAAATACCCTTTAATATTTGAACTTTCTTTAAGCCAGGAACCTTATCCAACCCAAAACGGACTTTCTGATTTATCTCTGCCAGAAGAGCAACGATTTATAGGGGGGAAAACAGGTTATACTGAAAAAGCAGGAGGATGCATGCTCTCAATCATACAAGATGAAAAACAAAATCATTT
>DAOUYT010000017.1 GCA_030665965.1 bacterium | reverse complement strand
TTTCATTTCAGTAATTTTAAGTTTAGTTAATCCGAAAATAGAATCTCTTGTTATTGATGCAGATGAGGAGTTGCTTTCCTGCATCGATGTCCTTGCTTTGAGATTCAATTTGAAAATTGAAACCCGGAAAGTTGATATAAGAAAGCAAAAAATTTTGGGAGAAAAATTTGTTGGGTTTTTAACAAACCCTATATATACGGCAGCCGGGGTAAAAGAGTTTGTTAGATTTGGAAAAAACCAATTGAGTGAAGATGGAGGAATAGTATTTTTGGAAGTAGGGGAAGGGACGATAGGAAACAGATTCTTGTTTTTGCAGGATTTCTTTACTAAAAATAATTTGATTATAGAGGAGTTGATTCTAAATAAAATTTATTATCCCTATATTATGCTTCACAAAGAAGACAAAGAAATCACAAAAAGACTTTCTTTGATGTTTGATAAAAATATCATTAAAAAATCTCCCAAATTAGGAGCAGCTCTCTATATTTTTCAATATCTGCCTTTTAAACCCAAAAAAGTGAAATTTAAAAAACCAATATATGCCTACCTCTAAGAAATGGTTTTTTTGAGAAGCTAAAATTTATTTAAAAAAATTCTAAAAGAAATAAAAAGAGAAATTTCTATAACCCGTAGTTATATGAAATGAAAGATTCAATAAATAAAGATGAACTTAAAAAGATTTATTTTGAATTTAGAAAATTAGGTAGTTTCTATTCAGATACAGCTAAAGCGTTACTAATGTGTTCATTCCATACAAAAACTTGACACTTTTAAAAATATTAATAAGATAATAATATATTTAAAAAATTAGAGGTGATGTTTTGACAATATGTATAAGAAAGATAAAGAAGAAAGAATTTGAAGATATAATAACACTAGAGCAGAGAGAGCTCTATCCAGAATTAACAGTTTCACAGTTAAAGGATTGGGTAGAGGAGACAAGAGAATTTAGTCCCCAACTTTATGTAGCTGTCCTTAATGGAAAAATAGTAGGATTTAATATATTCTCAATTTATGAGGTAAACGAAGACAAGTTAGGGGTTCTAGAGATCATATTGGAACTTTCAGCAATTGCTGTAGGGAGCAACTATCAGCGTCAGAGGATTGGAGAAAAATTGCTTAATGACTCTATTAAGGAGGCGAAAAGGCACTGGGAAAATGAAGGGTTTAAGGTTATGGGATTAAGAATAGAAACCGGAACAGATGAAGCACCCGGTTTCTACGAAAAGGTTTTGCCCGCTTCTGCCCTCCAGAAAGTAGTGTTTGAAAAAACTTGGAGCGGTGGAGAAGGAATAGTAGAATACTTTCTCTCTCTCCAAGATTATTAATGGGACACCTAGAAGTCCCTCTTTTTTTTGATATCCAATAAATGTATAATAAAAATATGCAGTTTTTTACTAAAATTTTTGGCAGCCCTAATGAAAAATATTTAAAGAAGTTGCAGCCCTTGATTGATAAAATAAATAACCTCGAGAAAGAATTCGAGGGTTTTTCTGATGAAAAATTAAAAGAAAAAACAAAAGAATTTAAAGAGAGATTAAAAAAAGGAGAGACCCTGGATGATTTATTGCCAGAAGCCTTTGCTTTAGTGAGAGAGGCTTCAAAAAGAACCTTAAATCAGAGACATTACGATTGCCAATTAATTGGCGGGATTGTTTTACACGAAGGCAAGATAGCTGAAATGAAGACAGGGGAGGGAAAGACCTTAGCTGCCACCCTTCCTTTATATCTAAACGCCTTGGAAGAAAAAGGATGCCATTTGGTTACTGTTAATGATTATTTATCAAGAAGAGATACGGTCTGGATGGGGCAGATTTATCACGCCTTAGGATTAAGCGTGGGTTGTTTGAACCATCAGCAATCTTTTTTATACGACCCTGAGTATAAAAAGCCTGCTGAAGAAAGAGAAGAGATGAGAGATCAACTGGGCGGTTTTTATGTGGTGGAAGATTTTTTAAGACCCTGTCTTAGAAAAGAAGCTTATTCAGCTGACATTATCTATGGAACCAATAATGAATTCGGTTTTGATTATCTGCGGGATAACATGGTTTATGATTTAAACCAGCAGGTTCAGAGAGGGTTTCACTATGCCATCATTGATGAGGTTGATTCAATTTTAATTGACGAAGCCAGAACACCCCTGATTATTTCAGCGCCTGATGTTGAAAGTTCAAAGTGGTACAAAGACTTTGCCAGAATTATTCCCAGACTTGAGACAGCCAAAGACTACAAGATTGATGAAAAAATGAAGGTGGTTCCCTTAACCGAGGAAGGAATTGATAAAGTAGAAAAAATCCTGGGATTAAAGAATATTTATGAAGAAAAAGGAATAAGATATTTACATTATTTAGAGCAGGCTTTGCGAGCTGAAACTCTTTTTAAGCGAGACAGGGATTACGTGGTTAAAGACGGCAAGGTTATTATTATTGATGAATTTACAGGCAGACTAATGCCTGGTCGTCGTTGGTCAAGGGGTCTTCATCAGGCAATTGAGGCAAAAGAAAAAGTGACGGTTAATCCTGAGTCTGTTACTTTAGCTTCCATTACCTTTCAGAATCTATTCAGGATGTGTAAGAAGTTAGCTGGAATGACAGGTACAGCCCTCACTTCAGCTGAAGAGTTTGACAAGGTTTATGGATTGGGAGTGATGGTTGTTCCTACCAACAAGACAATGATAAGGAAGTATTTACCAGACAGGATATATAAGACTGAACAAGGAAAGAAAAAAGCATTGGTGGAAGAAATTAAAAAAAGACATTTGAAAGGACAGCCTGTTTTGGTTGGAACAAGGTCGGTCAGGAAGAATGAGCATTTGGTAAGATTATTGGAAAAAGCAGGAATTCCCCATCAGGTTTTGAATGCCAAAAACCACCAGAAAGAAGGTCAGATTATAGCTCAGGCAGGAAAAATAAAAGCCGTAACCATAGCCACCAATATGGCAGGCAGGGGAGTGGATATAGTCTTGGGAGGCAATCCTTTAAATTTAGAGGAGGCAGAGAAAGTTAAAAAACTGGGAGGCCTCCATGTAATAGGAACAGAAAGGCATGAAGCCAGAAGGATTGATAATCAGCTCCGGGGAAGGTCTGGCAGACAGGGGGATCCAGGTTCCAGCCAGTTTTTCCTTTCTTTGGAAGATGATTTAATGAGAATCTTTGGCGGAGAAAGAATGAAGTCTTTGACCACCATGTTGAAGCTTCCAGAAGATCAGCCCATTGAAGCTGGTATGGTTTCCAAAGCCATTGAAGAAGCTCAATCAAGGATTGAAGGGATAAACTTTGATATAAGGAAGCACGTGTTGGAATACGACAACATAATGAACAAACACAGGGAGGTGATTTATAAAAAAAGAAGAGAGATTTTAGAAAAATCCCAGAAAGGAGAATTAGATTCCTTAATCTTAGACATGCTTAAGAAAGCTGGATACTCAAAAGAAGATTACGATAAAAAAATAAAAGAAGTGGGACAAGAGAATATGGCTAAAATTGAAAAGATTGTTTCTTTAAGAATCTTGGACATGCTTTGGATGAGCCATTTGGAAAACATGGAATATTTAAGAGGCTCGGTGAGATTAAGGGCTTATGGAAGAAGAGATCCTTTGATTGAATATAAAAAGGAAGGTTATAAAATGTTTCAGAAACTGCTCTCAAACATAGAGTCAGCTATTGCAAATACCATTCTTAAGGTAAGGCTCGCCCCCCAAAGCCAAGCTAAGGGTGGTTTGCCGGTTAGGAATTATAAGCCAGCTCAGGCCAGAAAAAAGGTTGGGAGAAACGATCCCTGTCCCTGCGGTAAGGTTAATCCAGAAACAGGCAGGCCAATAAAATACAAAAAGTGCTGTTATCCAAAGTATGGTTAAGGATTTAAAAATAAAAGAGCATAGAGACATTCAAAATATTAATATATTTGTTTTTAAGTTAAAATAATAATTAGCATACATGTTTTTTTTACCCATTGCCTTTTTGGTTTTTATCCTATTCATTTTATTTTTACCCTTTTTGTTTATCCTGGGTTATTTTCAGGTTATCATCATTGGTTTTGAAAACCTGGGGATTTCTCCTGAAGCAACCCTGTTAATTTTATTCTGTATCTTGGCAGGTTCTTTGATTAATATCCCTATAACCAAGAAAAAATTAATCTTAGTCCAGCAACCCCGTTTTTTCGGTCTCTTTTCTGTACCAAGAGTACAAGCCCATTACCTGGCTATCAATGTAGGTGGAGCTGTAATTCCTGTTTTACTCTCTCTTTATTTTTTGCTTTTTGCCAAGATTCAGGGTTTTGAATTAAAACCTATTTTTACAGCTGTTGCTTTAATGATTGTTGTTTCTAAACTTTTTTCCAAAGTTATTCCTGGAAAAGGAATTGTTTTACCAGCTTTTATTCCTCCTGTTTTTTCTGCCATCTTTGCTTTAATCTTGGCCCCTGGTTTTGCAGCCCCTTGTGCTTTCATCTCCGGGGTTCTGGGAAGCTTGATAGGGGCTGATCTCTTGAATTTACACAAGATAAGACATTATAGGGGGTATCTTTCTATTGGGGGAGCAGGTTTGTTTGACGGGATATTCTTGGTTGGAATTGTTTCAGCTTTAATTTCTGGTTTTTAAAAAGATATTAATTATTTTTTAAAAATATCTGGCATTTGAGGAAAACAAGAGCTTGACGATATTTTTAAGAAATGGTTAAATAAAACAACATGAAGAATATTAATTACCAAAAAATCTGTTCTCATTTACTTTCTGATTTAAATAAAAGGCAAAAGGAAGTTATTTCCCGCCGCTTTGGTTTAAAAAGAAAGGAAAGGGAAACCTTAGAGTTCATTGGCAAGGATTTTGGTATTTGCCGGGAGAGGGTCCGTCAGATACAAAAGGTTAGTTTAGAAAAGATAAAGCCCAAAACAGAAAAGCATCAAAAAGCTTTCTGTTATTTTATACAATACCTTAAGGGTTTTGGAGATTTGAGAAGAGAAGATGTTTTATTGGAAGAACTGGGAGGAAAAGATCAAAAGAATGAGGTTTATTTTTTATTGAATCTTAGGGAACCCTTTCAAAGATTTAACGAGAATGAGGACTTTCATTCTTTATGGACAATAAACAAGGATTCTTATCTGTTGGCTAAAAAAATCATTGCCGCTCTTGGTGGCAAGCTTAACAAAAGAAAAAAACCTCTGTCCTTGGAAAGTCTGAATTCTTATGTTTCCCTGGGAGAAAAAGGCTTGATTTCTTATCTTGAAGCATCCAAGAAGATTCAGAAAAACCAGGAAGATTTATATGGGCTTTCAGATTGGCCGGAAATCAATCCCCGGGGAATAAAGGACAAGGCTTATCTAGCTTTCAAAAAAGCTGGAAAACCCCTTCATTTCAGCGAGGCAGCCAGCTTGATTGAAGACAGTCATATTCAAACCGTTCATAACGAATTGATTAAGGATAAGAGATTCGTTTTGGTGGGCAGGGGGATTTATGCCTTATCTGAATGGGGATATTATCCAGGCCAGGTAAAGGATATAATCTTAAAGATTTTAAAGGAGGCTGAAAAGCCCTTAACCAGAGAAGATGTTTTGAATAAGGTTTTAAAACAGAGACTGGTCAGGAAAAACACCGTGTTGTTAAACCTGAGCAATAAACAATATTTTTTAAAAGATCCTGAAGGTAGATATAGAATAAAAGAGGTCTAAAATGTTGTCTGAAACTTTGAGTTTTTATAAAACAGCAGCTGAAACAATAAGTAAATTGGCTGTCGGGCCCCTATGGCAAATTATTACAAACTGGTGGTGGGTGGTTTTGCCTTTTCTTTTAATAAAACCTTTTTTGTATCTTTGGTTGTGGCGTAAAGTAGAAAATTGGTTGATAACAATATATAAACCCCTTTTGTTTGAAATTAAGATTCCAAAAGAGATTGTAAAACCAATCAGGGCGATGGAGGAGGTAATGAACAGCATCCACAGTGTTGTGTATCATCCTCCTAATTGGTGGGAAAAATGGATAGACGGTCAGGTTCAAACCTCTCTTTCTTTTGAGATTATTTCAGTTGGAGGAGACATCCGTTTTTTTATCAGGGTTCACGAGGCCTATGTAGAAGCTGTCCGTGCTGCCATTTATGGCCAGTATCCTGATGTTGAAATTACCCTGGTTGATGATTATACAAAAAAGGTTCCTCAGGACATTCCTAATAAAGATTGGGACCTCTGGGCAGCAGACTATGTATTATTGAAAGAAGATGCTTACCCAATTTTAACTTACAAGAAATTTGAAAAAGAACAGGAACCGGTTGAAGAAAAAAGGGTAGATCCAGTATCACTGCTTTTGGAGGCATTAGCTGAAATGGGGCCTGGAGAACAATTTTGGATTCAGATGGGAGCTTCCCCATTAACCGATATAGAGAGCGATTGGATAGAAAAAGGTAAGGAATTAAGGGATAAATTAGCTAAAAGAGATGTTGAGAAAAGGTCACAGCAAAAACCAATACTGCTTGAGGCTGCAGAAATCTTAATTAAGGGTAAAACCGAAGAAACAAAGAAGCCGGAGATAGAACGGCTTATTCCTCCTGAAATGAGAATGACGCCTGGTGAAAGAGAAATAGTGGCAGCAGTAGAAGAAAAGATTTCCAAGCCAGCATTTGCAACAAATATTAGATTCGTTTATCTTGGCAAGAGGGATGTTTTCCGGAAGGCAAAACTCAGGCTTGCGTTTACTTTTTTTGGTAGTTTTTATACGCACAACCTTAATGCTTTGATACCTTTTGGTAAAACCTTGACTAAAATCCCTAAGGAGTGGTTTTTCCCTATAAACATTGTACATCCCAGAAGAGTGTATTTGAGACAAAGAAAGATATTTAGAAATTATGTAAGCAGGTTTTCACCTTTCTTTCCTTTGGTGCGGTCCAAGTCAAAGTTTATGTTAAATATAGAAGAATTAGCTTCTCTTTATCATTTCCCATCCTGGCAGGTGGCACCAGTGCCTGGAGTTTCAAGGATTGAGGCTAAAAAGAAAGCGCCGCCTGAGCTACCTAAAGAATAATCTATGAAGAATAACAACATAATTTTTTTTGCTGAAACAACCTTTCGAAGACAACGAAGGAAGGTTGGGATAAAAACAGATGACAGGTATCGTCATATTTACATTATTGGAAAGACCGGAATGGGAAAAACAGCAATGTTGGAGAATATGGCAATTCAGGACATTCTAGCTGGCAGGGGAACAGGCTTTATTGACCCTCATGGGGAGGTTGCCGAAGAGCTTTTGGATTTTATTCCAAAGGAAAGGATTAATGACGTTGTTTATTTTAATCCAGCTGATATGGATTATCCCCTTGCATTTAACGTAATGGAAGGGGTAGGGGCAGATAAGAGACATCTGGTTGCTGCAGGTTTAATGGAGGTATTCAAGAAGATATGGCCTGATGTCTGGTCAGCTAGAATGGAATATATCTTAGGAAATTCTATTTTAGCTCTTCTGGAGTATCCCAATACAACCCTGTTAGGAGTAAACAGGATGTTGTCTGATCCTGAGTATCGAAGAAAGATAATAGAAAAAGTAAAAGACCCGATGGTGAAATCCTTTTGGGTTAATGAGTTTGCTCGTTATACCCAGAGATATGAGGTGGAGGCTACAGCTGCCATTCAGAATAAAATCGGTCAGTTGATTTCCAATCCCTTGATTAGAAACATTATTGGCCAGGTGAAATCCAAGATTGATATAAAAGAATTGATGGATGAGGGAAAGATTTTAATTGCCAATTTATCAAAAGGGAGGATAGGGGAAGAAAACTCAAGACTCTTAGGCGCTCTTTTAATAACGAAGCTGCAGCTAGCTGCCATGTCAAGGGTTGATATTCCGGAGGAAGAAAGGAGAGATTTCTTCTTGTATGTTGATGAGTTCCAGAATTTTGCCACAGAAGCCTTTGCCGGTATTTTGTCTGAGGCAAGAAAGTATAAGTTGTCTTTAACTCTGGCCAACCAATACATTGCCCAGCTGGAAGAGATAACTCCCAGCGGAAAAAGCACCAAGGTAAAAGATGCTATTTTCGGAAATATAGGCACCTTAATTACCTTCCGGGTAGGGGCTGAAGACGCTGAGTTTTTGGAAAAGGAATTTACTCCAGAACTAACAGCAGGGGATCTGGTTAATCTGGGTAAATATAATATCTACTTAAAATTAATGGTAGATGGAATAGCAGGAAGGCCTTTTTCAGCAGAGACCCTTTTTCCTTTTAAGAAACCAGACAAATCCCACCAGGAAAAGATAATTCAATCTTCAAGAGAAAGATACGGTGTCCATCGAGATATTGTTGAAGACAAAATTACTCGTTGGAGTGGCTTGGTGAGTAAAGCCTCAAGCACCAAACAACCTGCTATTCAAACCCGAACCCAAACTGTTTTATACGATGCCACATGTTCTATGTGCGGTAAAAAAACAAAGGTAGTATTTCCTCCAGACGGCATCAGGCCAGTTTATTGCAAGCCTTGTTTAAAGAAAATAGAAAAAGAAGAGAAAGCAGGGACTATTTCTCTGGAAGAGGTAAAGAAATTGGAACCTGTTTCTTTTTCGCCCACCAAAAAACCAAGCATAAAGTCAAAAAGGCCCAAGAAAAAGGTTGACGTGAAAGAATTAAAAGAGGCTTTAAAAAGGGCATTCAGGAAAGATAAAAATTCTTAAGCCCTTCATTGTCTTTTATGAAAAAACTTCAGGATTTTAATTTTAAAAGAAAGAATGTTTTAGTGAGATGTGATTTCAATGTTCCTGTTTCTGTGGAAGGCAAGGTTTTAGATGATTTCCGAATTAAAATGGCTCTTCCCACCATTAAATATTTGATAAAACAGGAAGCTAAGGTAATTTTGATGAGCCATCTGGAATCAAAAGGCAAGAAGACCAGCTTAAAGAATATTCTTTTAAAATTAGAAGATTTGTTGAATCAAAAAGTAAAGCTTTTGACTGATTATTTCCAGAACAATGTAAGAAGGGAAATAGAAAAACTGGAGCCAGGTCAGGTTGTTTTATTGGAAAATTTAAGGTTTTACAAGGAGGAAAAGGAAAATGATAAAGGTTTTGCCCAAAAAATCTCAGAATTGGGAGACATCTTTGTGAATGAAGCCTTTCCTTCATGTCACAGAAAACATGCTTCTATTGTCGGCATTCCAAGGTATTTGCCCAGGGCTGCCGGATTTTTGTTGGAAAAAGAAATAAAGGTTTTTTCTGACCTTCTGAATAAACCAAAAACCCCTTTTGTTGTTATAATCGGCGGCATTAAGATTAAAACAAAGATTAAAACAATCTTAAACATCTTGAAGAGAGCTGACCACTTGATTTTGGGAAGCAAAATCGGAGAAGTGATCCTTATCCAGAAAGGGCAGTTGATAGGAAGAGCCTTTACTGAAGAGAAACTGATAGACAAGATTGATTTGACAGATCCCAGAATCCACATGCCCATAGACGGGGTAATAGGTTTGAAAAATCTGAAGGAAGGGTATTTGAGAACAGGAGGAGTGGGAACATTAAGAAAAGAAGAGGATGTTTTTGATATAGGGCCCGAAAGTATAAAAATCTTCAAAAAAATAATCAAAACAGCTAAAACAATCTTATGGAACGGCACCTTGGGAATGCATGAAGACAAAAGGTTTGAGAAAGGAACAAAGGAGATTGCCAATGCTATTGTGAGAACTTACCCTGCTTTTAAGATTGCCGGAGGAGGAGAGACGGTTTCAGCCATCACCACATTTGGTTTAATGGAGAAATTCGATTTTCTCTCCACTGGAGGAGGAGCAATGTTGCAGTTTTTAGCCGGTGAAAAGCTGCCGGGGATTGAAGCCTTAGAAGATTAGTAATAAAGATTTGTGGTTATTAAGAATTTAAAAAAAGCAGCCAATCGTATTTTAAAGGCAGTAAAGCTTAAGGAGAGAATAATTCTTTACGGAGACTCTGATTTGGACGGGGTGACTTCAGTCATCATCTTAAAAGAGACCATTAAGAGTTTGGGCAGCAGAATTTCTGCTGTTTATTTTCCAGACAGAGAAATCGAGGGTTACGGGATAACCAGGACAGGATTGAAACATTTGAAGAAATTTTCACCTGCCCTTTTAATTGCTTTGGATTGCGGAATCGGAAACTTTGAAGAGATAAAACTGGCTAAAAAAATAGGTTTTGAAGTAATAGTCATTGACCATCATAAGGTTTTAGATAAATTGCCAGAAGCTGACATTATTGTAGACCCAAAACAAAAAGGAGATAAATATCCTTTTAAGGAGTTTGCTAATGTAGGACTTTTATTCAAGCTTTCAGAGGTGTTATTAAAAGAAAAAATGGGAGGAGGTTTGAAAAGGAGTTTTCTGGAGCTGGTGGCTTTGGGCACCATAGCTGATATGATGCCCAGGGTCAATGAAAATAAGGTTTTCATTGAACAAGGATTGAGATATCTGGAGGATTCCTGGCGACCGGGAATCAAGGCATTCTTTGAAGCTGATTTTTTAAAACATCATAATTTACAGGAAAAGGTTTCAAAGATTATTTCCATATTAAACGTTCGGGACGTGGAAAAAGGTTTGCCAGCTGCCTTTAATGTTTTAACCCGTTCTTCTTTTGAAGAATTGAATGGAATAATCCAGAGATTAAGAGGGAAAAATAAGATAAGAAAAGAGAGAATCAGGGAGATTACTCAACAGGTCAGGGAAGAGGCTTTAAAAAGCAAAGAACCAATTATTTTTGAAGGAAATTCAACATGGGATTATCCCTTGATTTCTTCAGTAGCTTCTATTTTGTCTAGAGAATTTAAAAAACCCACCTTTATTTACAAAAAATTAAAAGAAGAGAGTCAGGGTACGGTCAGGGTGAGTTCTGACATTGACAGCGTTTCTTTAATGGAAAAATG
>DAOUYT010000001.1 GCA_030665965.1 bacterium | reverse complement strand
TCTTCCGTCCCCGAAAAAAGAAAAAAATAAACATCTTTGTTTGCGGACCAACGGTCTATGATTTTTCTCATATAGGCCATGCCCGGACATATATTGCCTTTGACACAATTGTGAAATATTTACGGGAAAAAGGATACAAGGTTTTTTATTTGCAGAATATAACAGATATTGATGACAAGATTATAAAAAGGGCAAAACAAAAGAAAATCTCCTGGAAGAAGTTGGCCAACAAATTTGAAAAAGAATATTTAAAAGACATGAAGAGTCTAAATATTGATAGTGTTACCAAATATGCCAGAGCTACAGACCACATTAAAGAAATAATTTCTCAGGTAAATAGACTTATAAAAAAAGGCTTTGGTTATAAGATAGCAGATGGAATATATTATGATATAAGGCGTTTTAAGGATTACGGAAAACTTTCAGGGAGAACAGCTACAATGGCAGAAGATTCTGTTTCTCGAATTGATGAACGCAAGAAAAAGAGAAACCCAGGAGATTTTTGTTTGTGGAAGTTTTCAAAACCAGGGGAACCAAAATGGAAAAGCCCCTGGGGTTGGGGAAGGCCGGGCTGGCATATTGAGGATACTGCCATTACTGAAAAGTATTTTGGACCCCAATACGATATTCATGGAGGAGCCAGAGGTTTGATCTTCCCCCATCATGAGGCAGAGATTACCCAAATGGAAGCAGTCTCAGGAAAGTCACCTCTGGTGAGATATTGGCTGCATACAGGATTTTTAACCATTGAAGACAGGAAGATGTCAAAATCCCTGGGTAACTTCATTACCATTAGGGAACTTCTTAAAAAAACCCCTCCCCGTATCCTGAGGTTTCTTATAATAAAAACCCACTACCGCTCCCCTATTAATTACACCAAGAAATTACTTTTACAGACTAAAAAAGAAATTGAAAGGATTGATGAATTTATAAATAAAATTCAAAAACAAGCAAGAAGAACAGGAGCAGGAAGAGTTAAAAAGAATTTAAATTCAAAACTGATATTAAAAGCAAACAAAGAATTTGACAAAGCCATGGATGATGATTTCAATACCCCCCTTGCTTTATCTTCTGTTTTCCGACTGGTGAATAAAGGAAACCTGCTCTTGGACAAAGGAAAATTAACTCCAGTTGATGCAAGAGATATTCTGAAATTTTTTGAGAAAATTGATAGAATCTTCAGCTTAGATTTAGTAAAAATTAAAAAAATAAAAATTCCTCAAAAAGTAAGGAAGTTGGTTAAAGAAAGAGAAGACTATCGAAAGAAAAAAGAATGGAAGAGAGCTGATAAAATTAGAAAAGAGATACAAAGATTAGGTTATTTGATTGAAGATATAAAAGAGGGAACCAAGATTAAGAAAGCCTGAATCTATTTTTTATTCCAAAAGAGAAATCTTAATTTTTCTCTTTTTTAATTTGTTCTTGTGGCAAAGTTCATAGAAATCTAAAACCTTATCAACAATCTTGTTCCAGGAGTATTCTTTTGACTCTTTAATTCCCTGCTCTGCTATTTTTTTTCTTAATTTTGGATTTTTGATTAAGATTTCAATTTTTTTAGCCAAACCCTTGTAATCTTTTGGCTTTGCCAAGAATTTTTCACCTGATTTTCCCTTTAAAAAACTTGTATAACCTTTATTGGCAAAAGCTACAACCGGTGTTCCACAAGCCATGGCTTCCAAAAGCACCAATCCAAAGCTCTCACCGAAAATAGCCGGACTGACAAAGATATCAGCCGTTCTGTAATAAGAAGGAACTTTTTCAGTAACCTCGCCTTCAAAAATAACATTTTTTAGTTTATTTTCTTTGACATATTCTTCACACCCTTTTTTTAAGGGACCCTTACCAACAACAATTAATCTTAGTTTCGAAAATCTTTCTTGTAAGATTTTAAAAGCCTTAATCAAATAGATTAATCCTTTTCTCTCTTCGATTCTACCGACAAATAAGATATTCATATTATCATCGCAGAATTTCTTAACCCTGGGAGCCTTGGCTGTGAACTTATCAAGATCTACCCCATTTGGGATAACTGTTTTCAGACCCTTAAAATCTTTGAAATAATCTAAAACCAAAGGAGCTACTCCTATCACTCCATCTATTTTCCATTGGCAGGTTTTATTTAAAATATATAAAAGAGTAGGAGAGTTTTTTAAAAGCCTGCTCCTGCTGTGGAAGGTTAAGATATTTAAGGTGTTTGAGGTATAAGGACTGAGTAATATTTGTAGCGTTGAAGGAAGTCCGCAATTATGGAAGTGTAAAACATCAAATTTTTCTTTTCTGAGAGTTCTTTCAATAGATATAGGATCAAAGTGTATATCGAAATCTGATTGACTTCCATCAACACCTATTGGAAAAGAGGTTCCCAACAAAATTACATTCCTGCCATAGTTTTCCAACCTTTTTCTCCTGGGAACAATGATTTTGGTTTCAATCCCCCTTTTTTTAAACTCCTTAAACAATCCCAGGATATGCCTTTTTACTCCTCCTGGCTGGGAAAAAGAATGAAAAGAAATTAGACCAACCTTCATAGATTTTTGCAGTATGTTTGAATTTTAACAAAAAAATCCATTTCTTGCCAACCCATTCAGCTTGTGATAAATTAATGATAGAATATGAACAATAAATTACCAGAAAAGTTGCCTCCCCGTTCCATTGAAGCTGAACAAGGCGTGTTGGGTTGCTTGTTGCTTGATAAATCAACCGTTGTAAGGGTGGTTGGTTATTTAGCCCCCGAAGACTTTTATCGAAAAACCCATCAGGAGATTTACAGGATATGCATGGAGCTTTTTGAAAAAAGCGAACCCATTGATCTCTTATCTGTTTCCAACAGATTAAAGGATAAAAACTTATTGGAAGAAACAGGGGGAAACAGCTATTTGACTGAGTTAATCAATTCTGTTCCCACCCCTCATCACGTGTTAAATTATGCCAAGATTATTTATCACAAGAGGGTTTTAAGAGACTTAATAGGAGCTTCTCAGGAAATAGCCCATTTAGGCTACAATGAAACAGAAGATGTTAATAATCTGTTGGACAGGGCTGAAAGAAGAATTTTCAGCATTGCCCAAAAAGGCCTTTCCCAGTTTATACCAGTAAAAGAGACCCTAGAGGAAGCCTTTGAGAGAATTGACAATTTGTCCAAACATAAAACAGGCCTGAGAGGGTTGACAACAGGCTTTACTGAGCTGGACAATCTATTGGCTGGTTTTCAAAAATCTGACCTCATAATCCTGGCAGCCCGTCCTTCTCTGGGAAAGAGTGCTCTAGCCCTTAATTTTGCAATCAATCTGGCAATGAGTGAAAAGGTGCCTATCGGAGTATTTTCCTTAGAGATGTCAAAAGACCAGGTAGTTGATAGACTCATAGCCAGTGTGGCTGGTGTTGATTTATGGAGATTAAGGACAGGCAGGCTTTCAGATGAAGGCAAGGAGAATGATTTTACCAGAATCCAGCATGCCATGGGAATATTATCTGAGCTTCCCATTTATATTGATGATGCTTTTTCCTCCACTGTCTTGCAAATGAAAGCCATGTCTAGGAGGCTGCAGGCAGATAAAGGACTGGGATTGATTATCATAGATTATCTCCAATTAATGGAGCCCTTAAATCCAAATGCCAACCCAGTCCAGCAGGTATCAGAAAATTCAAGAGCCCTGAAGGGTTTGGCCAAAGAACTGAACATTCCTGTTCTGGTTGTTTCCCAATTATCCCGGGCAGTGGAACAAAGATCTCCCCATATCCCCAGATTATCTGATTTGAGACAGAGCGGAACCATTGAACAAGATGCAGATGTAGTGATGTTCATTTACAGGGAAGACCGTTATCGTCAGGACACAGTAAGAAAAAACATTGCTGATTTAATTATTGCCAAACACCGCAACGGTCCTGTGGGAAGGGTTGAGCTTTATTTTGACGAAAGAAGGGTTACCTTCAGGAATTTAGAGAAATCTCTTGAAGATTATTAATAATCTTATGAACTATTCCCCCACCATCCAAAAATTAATCAGTTTATTTTCTAAGTTTCCAACCGTCGGGCCAAAAACAGCTGCCCGTTTTGTTTTCCATCTTTTAAAAGCCGGGAAACAAGATGTGGATGAGCTTACCTTTACCATTTCTAAGCTTAAAAATAATATAAAAAAATGTTCATTGTGTTTTAATGCTTTTGAAGGCCAGGGAGAGCTCTGCCAGATTTGTTCCAATCCTGGCCGGGATAAGGGTTTACTTTGCATTGTTGAAAAAGAAACAGATTTGGCAGCCATTGAAAAGATAAAAAAATACCAGGGCCTTTATTTTATTTTAGGAGGAACAGTTTCAACCTTGAGAGAAAAAGATATTAAAAAAATTAGAAAACAGAAATTAGAACAGAGAATAACAACCCATCCTGAAATAAAAGAAATCATTATTGCCACAAATCCAACCAGCGAAGGACAATCAACTGTTTTATATTTAGAAAGATTATTAAAGCCTTTTAATAAAAAAATAACCAGGTTAGCCCGGGGTCTGCCTACAGGAGGAGAATTGGAATATGCTGATGAAGAAACCCTTTCCAGCGCTCTGGAAGGAAGAAAATGAATAATGAAGTAAAAAAAAACAGCCTACAAGCTAAATTTTAAAAATAAAAAAAGGGAAGAAAAAAAATTAATTAAGTGTTAAGTGGTTCTCGGTATTGTCCACAGTGTGGGCAATACACTTTTTTCTTAATAGGCTGTCCCTCCTTTCGAGGCCCTATTACGGTCTCACAGAAAGAACAGATTATTAATCTTTTCTCAGGTTTATATGCTGACATCATACTACTCACTTTTGTAAGGAAGAAACCAATTTATGACTTCCTCTTTACAAAAGTGAATATTTCCCCCTTCCCTCTTAACCATGAACTATTAACATTATAGCCTAAATAAAAAGATTTGTCAAGAGCGACAAATCGAATTTTCTCATAAAACCTTCCAATTAAATACTTTTAAAACAGTATTTATTTACTATTTCCCTGATTCTATTTTAGTTATTTCTACTTCGGTAAAAGGCTGCCTGTGGCCCTTTTTTACCTTATATCTCTTGCTTGCCTTGTATTTGAACACAATCACCTTTTTGGATTTACCCTGTTTTATAACCTTTGCCTCAACCCTTGCTTTTTTAACCAAGGGATTTCCAATCTCCAGTGTCTTGCCTTTCTGCAGTAACAAAACCTCATTAAAGGTTGTTTTTTCACCTTCTTTCTTGTCTATCTTTTCTATTTTAATTTTGTCTCCTGAGGAAACAACATATTGTTTGCCCCCGGTTTTAATTACAGCTAACATATTAAGCTTGTTTTAATTTTTTTGTTTCCTTTATCTCTAATAATTTTTCAACCCTGTCTGAAAACAAATTAAGACGCTTTTCTGAACTATCGTAAGAAGAAACAGCATGTCTTAAATGGTTGCCCAGTTTTCTAAAATCCCCCATTAATCTTTCGGCATCCTGGTTTATTCTGTTTAATCTCTTCAGGATTTCCTGGGTTTGTTTCGAAATCTGGGTGTCTTTGAACCAGTGTTCAATGGTTCTTAAGGTTAAATAAATGGTATTTGGCGAGGTTAAAACAACTTTTTTTCTCCAGGCATAAGAAGCCACGTCATCCTTCCTTAAATTAAACATTATTTCGTAATAAATAGCTTCAGCTGGAATGTACATTAAAGCAAAATCAACTGTTCCTTCAGATGGTAAGATATATTTTGAACAAATCTCATCTATCCTCAGCTTCAGATCCCGGATGAAATTCCTCTTATAAAGACCCTTTTCTTTTTCCAGCAGGGCCTGAACCATTCTCTCGAAATTCTCAGAAGAAAACTTTGAATCAATGGGCAGCACCTTGCCATTGGGCAGTTTTAACACAGCATCTACCTTTTCTCCTGAAGAAAAGACATACTGTTTTTTCCAGAGTTCAGAGGGAAAATGCTGACCAAGAATATATTCCAAAGAAGCTTCCCCCCACTGTCCCCTGAGCTTCGGAGACTTAAAGATGTCCTGGAAAGAAGAAACATCCTGAACCTTTTCCTGAATTTGTTTTAAACCTTCCCGAATCCTGGTTGTTTCTTTGGTAAAGGATCTTATCTGTTCGTGGAGAACCCTGGAGGCTCCATCCTGGCTGTTTCTGATCTCTTTCATCTGGTTTATCATCAAATCAGTCAGACGTCTCTCTAAATCCCTGATTTCCTCACTTTGGACCCTGTCAATCCTTGATTTTCTGATGAAATAAACAAGAATGCCAATGCCGCTAACAACAATAAAAATGGTTATTAAAGTAAAAAAAATTTCATTCATTCAATCATATTAATCTTTTAGAGGTTTAAAGTCAATAATTTATTTTGCGAAAAACTCTGCCAGGAAAAAAGTAACATATATTAAGAGCAGCAATAAGGCTTCTTTCTTGGTAATCTTGCTGTCTGTTCTGGCAAAAGTCACAAACAAAAAACAGGTAGCTACGGTGACAATGATTCCCCTTAAATATGGCGAGAAATTAACAATCTCAAAAGGAGAAATTAAGGCTACCAGCCCAAGTACAAAAGCTGAATTAATCACCACTGACCCCATTACGTTCCCTAGAATCATGTCTTCATGGCCCATGGTAATTGACCTTATTCCAAAGGTTAATTCAGGGAGAGAGGTTCCAATAGAGACCAAAAGAGCGCCTATAACCACCAGCGACAGATTAAGGGAAACAGCCAGTTTTAAAGAGGAAAAAACAATTCCCTCAGCACTCAATAAAAGTAAACCCGTTCCTACCCAAAACATAGCCAGGCTTTTTAAAAATGACTTAAATTGAACCCAGCTTCCCTTGAAACGATTTAAAAAGACTTTAGTGAACCTTTCTTCCCGGGACAGGAGTTGAAAAAAGTAAAAACCCAGGGATAAAAACAAGATTACCCCATCTGGCCTGGAGATATTGCCGTCTAACATTAAAAGAAGGGGTAATAAACCATAAATCCCGGCATAGATACTTGATCTTTTCAGGGTTCTTCCCTTAAACCTCAGTTCTTTTCCAAATATGGCTCCCATACCTATTACCAGGGTGAGGGCAATGATGTTGGAGCCAATAATCATTCCCAGAGACAGCTCTGGTGTCTGATGCAATGCTGAAGTAATGCCCACAAACACCTCCGGCAAGGAAGTTGAAAAAGCCATTAACACAGAAGCCACGATAAACTCCCTCCATTTTAAAAATTGAGCTATCCTGATTAAAGATTGAACCATCCACAGTCCTGAGCGGACCAGGGCAAAACAAGAAACAATAAAGATAAAAAAATAAAACCAAGCCATTTGTTATTTCAAAAAATTAGTTATTTCAAAAATAATGCCTGTAACAAAGATTAAAATCAAAGGCAGGGTTAAGAACAAGGTTCTTTTACTTTTGGTTTTTTGATACATCAGCAGAATCAATATTCCATCCACCCCCAGCAGAGCCCCTCCCACCAGGCTTATTACCGTAATGAAGCTTTTGAAACCTAACAGAAACAATATTAAAGGAATAAAACAGGTAAGGGCCCATGATACATTCTTCCCTATTTTTAAATCATACCAGAAAACCCGTTTTAAGGTTAGCCCCAGGGTAATGAAAGAGGTAAAGGTTGCTAAGATACCCAATAAAAGGGTAAGAGCCACTATTCCATTACCCAGATAATTACGCAATCCTGTTAAAGCTGATTCTGTTGTTTCAGGTCCTGTGATGCCTAAGATTAAATAAATAAAGAATATGTAAATGATTACAGGAATTAAAATGGCTACAGGGATTATTCCTCCAAGCAGTTTTTTATCCTTTCCCAGCATTTCTTCCACTTCTGGTATTAAGGCTGCCCCCCACAAAGAAAAGAGGACAGCTCCATAAGGCAGGAAAAAATCTGAAATGTTAAATGGCCCTGAAGGAGGAATGAA
The DNA here is from genome assembly GCA_030665965.1 of bacterium. Lineage (GTDB taxonomy): Bacteria > Patescibacteriota > Minisyncoccia > Minisyncoccales > JANBVM01 > DAOUYT01. The sequence continues at coordinate 61,926 of DAOUYT010000001.1, read as the reverse complement.
ATTTTCTATTTTAATAAAAGGATAAGCCCTGATAAAGATAGCTATTAAAACAAAAAAGAAAAGAATCAGTCCCCAGGACTCTATCTGGGCAATAATCTTAATTCCAAAGAAGATTAAAACAGCTCCCAGGCTAAAATAAACAAGGGTATAGAAAAGATTGCTTTTAATATTAATAACAGGTGAAAGTAGACTCTCCAAAAAACTGCCTCCTACAATCAAGTAAGCCAAGATAGCACCGAATGTTCCCAGGATTGCAGAAAGCAAGGATATCCTTTCTCCCCACTTTCCCAGATAGAATCTGGCAAAACCAGGCAGTCTCTTAAAATCAGGAGTCATTATGGCCAGTTTTCCAAAGATTAAGTGAACCAGGGTCACAATGATTCCCAGGACCAAGAAATAACCAAGGATTATGAAAAACCCTGTTTTGGAAGCCATGTAAGGCAAAGAAAACAGGCCCACCCCTACAATGGTGCCTGAAAGAGTGGCTATGGCATAGATAATCTTTTTCAGTCTAGACATATTCTTTTTTAACAATGAAATGCCACTTGGTGGCTTCAATTAAAATTATTTCAATAAAGCCCATGGAAAGAATAATAAGCCAGTCCTGGAAACTAAGAGGCACGGTTTTTAACAGCACCTGGAACAGAGGCAGATAAATAGCTGAAACAAGGGTGATAATCCCTATTATGAAAGCTCCAACCAGGATTTTATTGGAAAAGGGATTGATGTGCCAGAGATTCCTTCTCAGGCTTTTGCAGGAAAACACGTAAAAGAGTGAATCAATGGCCAGACAGGCAAAAATCATTGTTCTCACGTAAACAATGTCATGATTTCTATTAAAAAGCCAGAAAAACAGTCCCAGAAGCATAACATCAGTAATAAGTCCAATAATAAAAATGATTGCTTTCATTTCTCTGGTTAAAAGAGGAATCTTGTGTCCCATGGGCTTCATTTCCATTAAATCTGCTTCTTCTGGTTCAAAGGCCAGGGCAATGTCTGGCAGCCCGTCTTCAATCAGATTTACCCATAGAATCTGAACAGCAGTAATGGGCAGGGGAACTCCAAATAAGATGCTTATTCCAATCAAGATTACTTCAGTAAAACTGTCAGAAAGCAGATATGTAATCACCTTCCTGATATTATCCAATATTGCCCTGCCTTCCTGGACTGCTTTAACTATTATTGAAAAGCTGTTGTTTAATAAAATAAGGTCTGAGGTTTCTTTAGCTACCTCAGTCCCTGAACCCAAAGCCACTCCAATGTCAGCTTTTTTTAAGGCTGGTGCATCGTTTATTCCATCCCCGGTCATTGCCACCACCTCTCCTCTTTCCTGCCAGGCCTGGACAATTCTTACCTTGTGTTTTGGTTCAACCCGGGCATAAATCTGGATTTTATCCAACACCCTTTCAAAATCTTTATCAGAGAGCTTGTCCAGATCTTTTCCTTCCAGGACGTTTTCTTCCTTTATTTTAAAACCAATTTCTCTGGCAACAGCCTTGGCAGTTAATTTATGGTCACCTGTAACAATAATGGGTTTCATTCCTGCTTTACGACAGGTTCTTATGGCTTTCTTTGTTTCCGGCCTGATAGGGTCTTTCAAAGTAATGAAACCTGTAAAGATTAGATTGTTAACTTCTTGTTCCAGATTCTGAATTTTATTCTCCAGCAGGTCTTGCTCTGTTTTTAAAGGAATCTTTTTATAAGCTGTAGCCACTACCCTGAGACCTAATCCTGCTATCTTTTTTAATCTATCTTCTATCTTTTCCAGGCTCTTGGGTGTCAAATCCAATCTCTCCCCTTTTATTTTAAAAAGCTTAGAGCGCTCTAAAACCTTTTCCGGGGCTCCGCAAACATACAAACGTGTTTCTTTGTCTTCTTTAAATACCGAGGCAATGAATTTATTTATTGTATTAAAGGGAAGTTCAACTATTTTTTTAGGACTTTGTTTGCCAAAAGTAATAACGCCTTTTTCGATTCCAGCTGTTAACAAAGCTTTATCAGTAGCCCTTCCCCGCAAGACCCATTTTTCTTTTGACAAGCTTGGATTCTCAATAAAGGCTTCAGATGTTAAGGCAGCTGTCTTAAGAGCCAAACATTCTGCCTTTTTATTATCATTTTTTTCAAAGATTTGAGCTGGCGTTATTACCTTATCCACTTTCATTTTCCCCATGGTCAGGGTACCTGTTTTATCAGTACAAATAATGGAAGTGCTTCCCAAAGTTTCAGCTGAGGATAACTTTCTGACCAATCCTCCCTTTTTTAAGATTCTCTGCATTCCTAAAGCCAAGATGACGGTCATGGCAACAGGTAACCCTTCAGGAATGGCAGCTACAGCTACAGCTACAGCTGTAATAAACATTTCCATAAAGTCTCCTCCTGTTACCATTCCTTCAATAAAGATTCCAAAGCATACGACAGCAATTATTATTCCAATGTTTCTTGAGAAATTTGCCAGTTTTTTCTGATAAGGGGTTTTTTCTTCCTTAGATTCTCTGATCATCTTGGCTATTTTTCCGATTTCGGTTTGAATCCCGGTTCCAACAACAACCACCTTTGCTTTTCCGTCTTCAATAACGGTTCCCATATAAACCATGTTGTCTCTGTCAGCCAAAGGCGTTTCTTTGACCAAGACCTCTGGTTTCTTTTCTGCTGAAAGCCACTCGCCTGTTAAAGCCATCTCGTTTACCTTAAGATCGTGAGACTCTATTAATCTTCCGTCAGCAGGCACCTTGCCTCCAGGACTTAAAAATATGATGTCACCTGGAACCAATTCCACTGCATCAAGAATCCTCAGGTTTCCTTCCCGCAAAACCTTGGCTTCATACTTTACTGCTTTTTTCAGTTTTTCTAAGGCCTTGGAAACCTTGTTTTCCTGGATGTATCCCACAACAGTATTTAAAAAAACAGCGCCAAAGATAACAATGGCGTCAGCTGTTTCATTTAACCCCAAAGCAATGATGCCAGCAATTATTAAGATGTAGATTAAAGGGCTTTTGAACTGTTCTAATAATATTCCCAGATTTGAAAATGGTTTTTCTTCTGGAAGCTTGTTTTTACCGAGTTCTTTCTGAAGAAACATTACTTCTTTTTGATTCAAGCCATCTTTAATATTAGTTCTTAAGATTTTAACTGTTTCCTTTATTGTTAAGTTGTGCCAAAAAAATTGAGCCATTAGTCTATTTTAATAAAAAAACAAGAAGTTTTAAAGCCTCTCAAGGTTGGTTATGGTTCTTTTACTAATATTTAGTGGCCCCATCGGGAATCGAACCCGAGTTACGAGGTTGAGAACCTCGCGTCCTAGCCACTAGACGATGGGGCCAGTATATCAGATTATCATAAAGTCTTATTTTTGAAAACGCTTTAAATAAAAAAAGCCGGGTAAATCCAGCTTTATCTCCTTTGCTTTTTTTGTTTGCACATTGTTTTATACAAATCAAATTCTTTTTCACAACGGGGACAACTTATTTTCCCGCTTTTATTCTTGGCCAATTTTCCATTTATTTTTCTTGGCCTAATCTTTTTGTCTGTCTCTACTTTTATTTTATACCCACAGGGACAAGGAATTATTATTCGAACCATTCTTTTTCACCACAAGTTAATTTTAAAAGATCAACTAAGATATATTTAAGATTATACTCAAAATTGTTTAAAAATCAACTAGTTTTAATTAGTATTCCCTTTCTTCTGTCTAACTTTAATTTTTTCAACTATCTCTTTCATTTGCATGTCTTTGGAACCATCAACGAGAATCAAGTCACCTTCTTTAATTTCTTTTCGAAGCTCTGACACTCCTTGTTCAATCGTATTAAATGAAGATATTTTTTCATTAACCATTCCCTTTACTTCAGCTCCTTTGGAAATAAAGCGAGCCCGGGAACCAAAGGTAAAGAGAAAATCAGCATTTTCAATCACCTTTTCCCCTATGGCTTCATGGGCTTCAATGGTGTATTTTCCAATTCCTAGAATGTCTCCTAAAACAGCTATCTTTCTTTTGAAGTCTTTAAGCTTTCCCAGGATTTCAAGCGCTTCAATCATTGAGAATACGGTTGCTGATTCAGTATCATCCAATATCCAGGAGTTTTTTATCCCTTTTATGAGTCTCATTTTACCTGGCAAAGAATGATAGTTTTTAAGAGATTGAGACGTTTCCACCAGATTTAATCCCAAAACTGTTGCCACCGCTGTTGCACATAAAGCAGAATAAATCTGCTCTTTGCCAAAAATCTTTTCCAGCCAAACAGGAACAACATTCCCTTTGTAATTCACCTTAAAGTTTGTTCCGCCGTTAAATTTCACATCACTTGCCTTAAAGTCTGCTCCTAGCTGGAAACCAAAGGTCAAGGTATTAAGATTGGTCAAATCATCTATTTCCCTCACGGTTTCATCGTCAAAATTCAAAATTAAATTTGTCTGGGCAGGCAGGGTTTCAACCAGTTTAAGGGTATTTTTTATCTTTTCCTTTTCTCCGCCAAAATAATCCCTGTCAAAAGGAATATCGCCAACATTAGTGACAATCACTGATGCTTTGGGAGATTTTCTCAAAAAGAATTCAAATCTTTTTATCTCTTCATCTGTTGATTCAAAAATTAAGATATCTTCCCCAACCTTAAAATATTGTTTTAAAACGTCAAAAACAGCTTCTACAGCAGTTTTTCTGCCTTGTCCAGTTACCACAATAACTGGCTTTTTCCTGCACAAGAATTTAAATTTAGATAAGAGATTTATATTAGAATTCATAATCTGGTGGAATTTGATATTGACTAATAATGTATCCTGCCAATTCACGGAACAAAGGTATGGCAGAATATTCAGCAGTTTTTGTTTTTGGATTGTCTAACTTTACCAGGATTAAGAATTGAGGATTGAAAGCCGGGCCAAAACCAATGAATGTTTGAATGGTTTCTTCAGAGTAACCCTTTTTGTCAATTCCCAGGGCGCCGTAAGAAACCTGGGCTGTTCCTGTTTTCCCGGCAATAAAATAACCTGGTACCTTGGCCTGTTTACCAAAACCATTTTCAACCACACTCACCAGCATGGCGGTCAATTGAGAAGCGGTCTTTGAAGAGATAACAGATTTTTCCATATCTTCCTGGTGAGGGATTACAAGTCCATCTTCCTGATATAATATTTTTTCTACCAGATAGGGATTGATTAATCTTCCTTTGTTGGCAATGGCAGAATAAGCTCGAACCAGCTGAATGGGGGTTATCTCAATTCCCTGACCAAAGGAAGCTGTGGCAAAATTTATTTCTCTACCCTTTTTTATTTCTTTATTTTCAGAATAAGTTTCTTGAATGTCAATTCCCGTAGGTTCAAAACACCCAAAGCTTTCTATGTATTTCAAAAAAAGGCTTTGACCTAATTGTCTTTGTACAAAAACAGCACCGGTATTAATTGATTTTTCCAAGACATTGGTCATTGTCTGTTCTCCCTGATAAATCCTCTGCTCGTAATTGTAAATAGGATAACCATTAATCTCCACAAACCCTTCATCAATATAGGTTGTTTTTGGAGATATTTTATTTTCTTGCAGGGCAGCTGCCATGGTTATTGCCTTGAAAACAGAACCTGGTTCAAACAATTCCTGGGTGGCTCTGTTTTTGAAAACTTCCAGATTTCCTTCTCTGGCATATTGTTCATAATGGTTGGGATTGAAATTTAACAGATTGGCCATAGCCAGTATCTTTCCAGAATTAGGTTCAATTACAATCACCTGTCCCTTTTCAACCCCTAAATCCTGTTTTACCTTTTGCAATAGTTCTTCTGCCTTAAACTGAATATTGTAATCAATGGTCAGGATTAAATCAGAACCCTGTTTGTTTTCTTCAAAGCTGGCTTCGGTTGTCAATATCAGGTTGTAGAATTGTTCCAGACCATATTGTCCTTTTCCTTCTGCTCCCAGGAAACCCACTATCTGGGAAGCCAGGTTTTCCTGGGGATAATATCTTCCTTTTTCTTTACCAATATAAATACCTTCCATGTTTAATTCTTCCAAAGCCTCAAGTTCTTGTTGATTCAACTTTCGTTTCAATAATAAGTAAGAATTATCCTTTTGCAGTTTTGCCAAGAGAAAATCCTTTTCCAGACCTAAGACCTGACTTAAATCATTAACTGTTTCCTCAAGGTTTTTAATCTTTGAGGGATGGGTAAAAACAAATGGCTGGTCTATGTTTATTGCCAGAGACTCTCCTCCTTTCAAAAAAATCTCTCCCCTGTTTCCAGGCATTTCATTAAAAGAGGCATGGAGACCCTGGGAAAGGGCCTTGTAAAGATCGCCCTGGAGAATCTGAATAAAAACCAGACGACCTATAATAGTCGCTGAAACAAGCAGAAAGATGACAAAGATTATATCAGTTCTCCAGTTTTTCATTGATTCTACATTATATAACTATATAATATAACTATATAAATGCTGTTTAAAAAAGAATTCCTAACGGGGTTTGCTTACCACAGAGCTTTCTAATATCTGGATATATTTCACCTGGCTGGGCTTTACAAAGTTTCTGGACATAAGGTAATTTTCAATATTAGACAGAGAACTCATTTTGGAAAAATTAATGTCTAAAAATTTATTCTTCTCTAAAAGCATGCCCAATCTATTTTCGTAATCCTCAATAAGATACAATTCCTGACTCAGGGCTCCAACCTGGAAAATGTAATAAACTAAACAAAACAAAGTTAAGATAAGGAAGGGAATCTGCAGGATTTTAATGTTATTTGTTTTGGTCATAATTTTACTGCTGTCCGAAGTTTAGCACTTCAGGAACAGGGATTACGAATAATTTCTGTTTTAAAAACGCTTTTGTGCATTAAATTCCCAGTTCTCGTAATCTGCTAGCTATGTCTCCTACTTCTTTTTCTGTTTTTTCTCTGTATTCTTGCCATTTCTTTTCATCCCAGATTTCTATTTTATTAGAAAGGCCTATTACCACCACTTCCTTTTTTAAAGAAGCATAATCTTTTAGATAATCAGGGATTAATATCCTGCCTAATTTATCAAGCCTTACGTCTACTGCTCCTGAAAGCATGATTCTGACAAATCCCCTAGCATCAACCTGAGTATTGGGTAAAGCCTCTAATTTTTTGGTTACTCCCCCCCACTCTTTTAAAGGATATACTATTAAACAATTATCCAATCCCCTGGTAATAACCGCTGTTTTTCCTAAGGTTTTGCGAAATTTAGGTGGTATGGCCACTCTTTTTTTACTGTCAATTATGTATGAGTATTCACCAATAAACATAAATTATGAGTTATCCACAGTTGAGGGCACTTATTAACATACTTATCCACAATCCCCCACCTGTATTCACTTTATCTCACTTTATATGTCTTAGTCAAATTAAAGTAAAATTCTTTAAAAATCCCGATAAAAATTACTTTTTATCCACATTTTATCCACACATATAAAAAACCCCTTGATAAAAGGGGAAACAATTTTTATATATATTTAAGCTTAACCCAAGCTATCAGGGATTGATTTTTAAACTAAATTCCTTTGGATCAATCTCTATTCTATCTCCTTTTTTTATCTCGTTGCTTAAAAGGGATTTTGCCAATACATTTCCAATCTTATCTTGAATAACCCTTTTCATTTCTCTGGCTCCAAATTTAGGATTATAACTGAGTTCAACAATTTTTTCTTTCAGTCCTGGAGTAATGATAAATTCAATGTCTTTTTGGATTAAGTTTTTCTTTAGTTTTTTGAATAATAATCCTGCAATATCCAATAGATTTTCTTTGGTAAGAGCCTTGAACAAAACCACAGCATCGAAACGATTAATAAATTCTGGTCTAAACAAACCTTTTTTAAAAAGAAAATCTATAAGTTCTTCTTTTATCTCAGACATTTTCCTGTTTTTCTTTAAGGCTTCCAAGATAATAAGATAACCTGCATTGGAGGTGGCAATAATAATGCTATTTTTAAAATCAACCTTTCTTCCCAAACCGTCTGTTAAATGGCCTTCATCCAATACCTGCAGGAACAGATTTAAAATGTTTGGATGGGCTTTTTCTATCTCGTCTAAAAGGATTAAGGAAAAGGGATCTTCCCTTACCTTGGTGGTTAACAATCCTTCTTCGCCTGGAGAACCAATCAATCTGGGAATATCAGAAACATCTTGGAACTCAGACATATCAAGTCTGATTATTCTGTTTTCAGAACCAAAATAGATTTCAGCTAAAGCTTTGGCAGTTTCAGTTTTGCCTACTCCTGTGGGACCCAAGAATAAAAACGATCCCATTGTTCCTTTTCTGATTGTTATTTCAGTCCTGGCTCTTCTCAGGGCAGCTGAAACCTGCTTTACTGCTTCTTCCTGATTGATAATTCTTTTGTGGATTAAATTTTCCAGGTTCAACAATATCTCTTTTTCTTTGGTTTCTATCTCCCCCACCGGTACCTCGGTTTTATCAGACACAATCTTTGCTGCATGTTTTGCCAAAACCACCTTCTCTTTTATTTGGGTAACATAAACCATTACTTCATCCAATAACTCTGTTGCCTTTTCTGGAAAAGGAGTATCAGCTAAATATTTATCGCAGTACATAATAATATCGCGAAGGGCTTGATATGAGATAAACCTTTTATATTTTGCTTCCAGTTGAAGGGCCATGTTTTCTAAAACAACCAGGGTTTCTTTATGAGAAATTTCAGACACCTCAACCCTTTCAAAGAGGTTTAAAATAGAAGGATTTTGCTCAATGTGTTTGTGGAGACCGCTGAACGTGGTAATGGCTACAACCTGAAATTGAGGTAATTGTAAAAAAGATGCTAAGACCCCGGAAATGTCAATTACTCCTGGTCTGGTTTTTCCGCTGACAAAATTATGGAATTCATCAATGACCAAGATTATGTTTCCTGCTGAACTTATTTCTCTGAATATTATTTCCAATAAATTTCCCACCTTCTCTACTGTTTCTGTTTGACTCAAGAGTGTGGGTAAATTTAATTGAACCACTCTCTTATAGTTTATGTCAGGCAGACTTTCGCCCAGAGCGCTTTTTTCAACCAGGGCCTGAATTATACTTTTTCTTCCACTGCCTGGTTCCCCCACTATTAATACATTATTGTCTTGGGTGCGGGATAAAACCCTTTCTATTTCTTCAATCTCTTTTTGATGACCAATGATTTCCGGGAAACCCTGTATCTTAGCTATCTTGGACAGGTCAAGAGAGAACTTATCTAGAGTAACTGTATAACCTGCTGCCCATTCTTTACCCAAGGAACCTTTTCTCAATAAATTCTTCCATTCCCAGAACTTTTTTCTTTCTTTGTCTTTGTTTTCAAGCCTTTCTAACCAGGATGACAGATTCTCCATGTCTTCTGCCTTTAAATTGGAATTGATTAATATTTTTTTAAAAATTAAATCATGTTTTGCCAGAGCAGAAATTATATCTAAGAGTTCAATTCTTTGGTGTTTCCTTTCCTCAGCTATTTTTAAAGAGTCTAAAATAACTTTCTGGAAACTTACATCAAAAATCTCTTTGGAATCTTTGTTTGTTTTATTGACAGAACCTGTTTTCAAGGTCTTAAGATTTTCAAAGAATATCTTTTTAATTTCCTTTGGATGCAATAAAGCCCGAAAAAAGATAAAATTTAATCTGGGATTGTCTTTTAAAATGAAATAAAATAAAAGTGAAGAATCTATTTGAGGGATTTTTTTTGATTTGGCAAACCTGATTGCTTTTAATACAGCTTTGGCTGTTTCAAAACTTAAAAATTCAGCCAGATTATGCTTTCCCTTATCTTTTACTACTTTATCTGTCAGCTTTATCTTTGATTCAGGTTTCTTTATCTTTAACTCTAAGAAAAATTCATTAATCCAGAAAATTAGGTAAAGAATCAGAGATATTATTGAAAGACCAAGCAGCTTACGGGTTAAAGATGCTGAAAACTCTTCAAGTATTAATTCATACCAAAAAAATAAAAACACAATAATAAAAAGAATCCAGAACAATCTTTTTAGAATTTTGGTAAACCTGAAGAATGGATTCCTTTCCCAAATTACTGCCTGGAAAATCCCTGTTTTTCTTAAATCAAAGTTAAACATGGTTATAGTAATAAAAGCCTAAATCCCTCATAGATGCCCAAGACCAAGAAGAAGGGCAGGAGCAACCATCCCAAGAATACGCCCAATCCTGAAAAGAATAAAAAAACCTCAAACAAGATTCCTATTACTATTAAGATGCTCCTGAACATAGCTCCCAGGATTCTGAAGATTAGGTTTGAAATAAATATCTCAAGATAGACCCAGAAATCAAATCCTCGGGGATAGAACCATTCATATTTTCTCCAGGGAGAAAAAAGTGTCTTTAAAAGCAGGGGAACGGAAAAGTAATTTAAACCAAATTTAAGAAAGTTTTTCCATCCTCTTAAGATGTTTTTTGGTACTTCAAAAAACTGCCATTTCAGCCATTTTACAAATATGGATTTCATGGAAGTGTAATTTATTGCTTTTTTATTAATTTAATCCCTAAACCTGCAATTTGACTACCGCCAAAAATTAGAAGCCCTGCTCCCATTGCCCAAACCCCTAAATTCAAAAGCGTAGATATTGCTTCCAGAGGTAAGATACTCTTTAATTGCTCGGTTATCATTTGTCCAAGCTGTTCCTGTAAGCCAGGGGTTTCTCCCTGGGTTGGCTGGGTTTCTATTTCAAAGGCAAGAATCTCAGGCGCCTCAACCTTTCCAGTAAAGATATTATAGGAAAAATAAAGGGTAAAAAGTATTATTGAGATTCCAGCCAAAAAAGTTAACCAGCCAATGATTTTAGTTAAATCCATATTATTTAATTTTACTAGAGTCTCAATTAAGAATCAAACAAGCAGCTTTTAAAAAAACCTTGGATTGTGGAATTCAAGGTATTTTTCTTGTTCCAAAAAAATAAGAAAGGAAAAAAAAGATTAAATCTTCAAATTATTCATTACGGTTTTTATTTCCTTGTTTATAATACTTACTGGAAGACTTGAAGATTTAATAATATATAAATTGTATGGATCCTCAAATTGAAAAAGTTCTACAGATATAATAGCGTTATTGTTTTCTGTACTAAGAAGTTGCTTATCCTTCGAAAGTCTTATACAGGGAATAGAATACTTTGTAACAAAGTATTCTATCATTTCTTTTAATTTCCTTTGTTTCTCTTCTAATTCTTCTACTCCCTCTATTGAAATTATCTTTTTATATTGCTCAGGTTTACAGCATCCGGAGTTTCCTATAATAATATCTTTGTTTTCTATTTCCCTGTCAATTGCTTCTATTTCTTTAGACATGTCTTCTATTTTTTTAATTACTTCCATTCTTTTTTCTTGTAATAATTCAAATTGTTTACTCATTTTGTATCATCTCCGAGCTATCCACCAAACATTGATAGATAATTCGGAGATGACGCATAATTTCCTTTCCTTTTATATATAAATGCTTTTTAAGGTACTATATATATTATTTACCAAATTCTTTAATTTTATCAAGTCTTTTGTGTCTTGTATATTATTTTCACCCAACGGTGTTTCCTGAACTGGTCTTTAAAAAACCTGAAATGCTGATATTTATTTTTCTTTAAAATATGTTTAATTTCCTCTTTTTGGTCTGGGTCAAACTCAAGATAAATTATACCATTTTTCTTTAAAAAATTCTTAGCCTCTTTAAGAAAGCGTTTAATGTGATAAATACCTTTCTTTCCTGAAAAAAGAGCTATATTAGGTTCATATTTTAAAACAGAGCTTTCTACCTCTTTTACTCGTTGTTTTGCTATATAAGGAGGATTGGCAAAGATAAAGTCATATCTTCTTCCTTTCAGTCTTTCAAAGAAACTTGATTTGTGAACCCTGTATCTTTTTGAGGAAATTTCATTCAGTTTTAAATTTGTTTTAATCTGGGCAATGGCTCTTTTATCAATGTCATTGAAATCAACCAGGCTGTTTCCAATACTCTTTAAAATAGCAATGCCTATACACCCTGAACCTGCAAAAACATCTAAAACCTTTATTTTCTTGTTTTTGTCTTTTAATTCTTTTTTAATTTCTTTTATTGCTTTCCTGACCCAGTATTCAGTTTCAATCCTGGGAATGAAGGTTTTTTTTGATAAATCAATCTTACAATTCAAAAACCCTATCTTCTTTTTTAAATATTCAGTTGGAATTCCGGCCTTCATTTAATTTCTTTAATTCCCAAAGAGTGTCTTCTGGTATTGGTGGTGGTTGCCCTTTCGGACTTTTGCCTGGATAGCGCCAAGCACTGATTATTCTAATTATCCTTGCTTTCTTGTTTGGCTTTGGTTTTTGATACTTAAAGCTTGTCTTTTGATACATCAGCCAGATTTCACTTGGATGCTTTTTTGTTCCAGTTCTTTGCATGACAGCTATGGTATTTAAAGCAATACCCAATTCTTTTCTATCTGGCTTTCTTAAAACCCCTTTTACTCTATTTTCTGACAATCCATAATACCGCATTTTTCCTCTGGCATGCCTGGTCCAATAAATTTTTTCAGGGTTTTGGATTATCTTCATTTTTAAATATGTTTTTTAATGATTTCATCCAAACCCTTTCTTCCAATGAAAAGGGCTTGTTCATCTGCAAAACCTGTTGGCATTATTACAACAGGTCTTATTTGTTCTGGCAGTTCCAGAATCTTTCTTATTTTATCTTCATTGAAGGCCCCCACCCAACAGGAAGAAAGTTTTAATAAAGTTACAGCTAGCTGCAGATAAGAAGCAAAGATGGTGGCATCTTGAATTGCATAAAGTTCTCTGCCTCTTTTTCCGTATTTTATGGCAGATTCCTCTAGATTGGCGCAGATGACAAAGACAACAGGGGCTTTTGCAACAAAATGCTGGGCCATGGTAGCTTCTGAAATCTTTTCTCTTATTTTCTCATCTTTTACTATTACCACGCTTCTGGCCTGTAAATTTCCAGCAGAAGGAGATAGATTTGCCAATCCTAAAATCCTTTTAATAATCTTGTCTGGAATATCTTTTTTCTGAAATTTCCTAATGGAATGTCTATTCTTTAAAACCTCTTCAAGCTCCATGTTCTATCATTTTATTTATAATTATAGTTTTAATTTTGTTTAACAATAAAACTATCAAGATAGAAAAAAATATTCCTCCCAAGACATCGCTGGGAAAATGAAATCCCGTATAGATTACGGAAAAACCCACCAAAATAGAAAGGGTTAAAAAAAACAAGCTCCATTTTGGTTTCCTTTGTATTAAAAAAGGAAGAGCAAAACCAAAAGCCAGCATGGTGGTGGTAGAGGGAAAGGAAAATTGACCGACATGCCAGGGTCCTATAACACTGATTGAAAGAACATTGAATGGTCTTGGCATTTTAAAAAAGAGCTTGATTAGGCTCCCGACAACATAACAAAAAGGACCGGAAAACAAAGAAAAAGCGCCCAAAACCCGATACTTATCTAAAAAGAGCATAATAAAAGGAATAATTCCCAGCAGAAAGAAAAGAGGGATAAGTATGTTAAGAACAATAAAGTCTAAAACAGGATTGGCAATTCCTTGATTGATAAATAAAAATAATTGCTCATTTCCAATCAAAAAAACTATTATTGAAAGAAGAACCAAAACAATAAGCAAAACAGTAAAAGTTTTATTAGGATTTTTCATTCTCTTATTTTCCAGATCTATTTGCATTATAACTATTATAAAACAAAAAAAAGAAGGGTAAAACCCCTTACAAAAACTATAAAAGAATTGTAGCTAAAAAAGAACTGAATTGCAGGATTGGCAGTAATGACCTGGTCTGTTTATATTATCGATATTCAACCACTCTTCTTTGATTATGCTAGTATGATATACCAGTTAGTGTCCTTTTCGTTCTTCTTACACTCCTCACTTTGACAAAAAACTACTTTACTTCCATCATTCTCTATATTTGTTGTCTGACAGCAAGGGCATTCCCATTCCTTATAGAATGTTCCGTCATTATTATGAATTATCTTTACTCTTAGAGTTTTATCTCCAATATCTATCATAACCATATCTCCTTTTAATTAGTTTTTAATTGAATTATTGTAAAAGATCTATTTCAGACCATTTTTGGCCTGAAAACTATTTACTTTTTAAAATAAACAATTTTCAAACCAAAAAATAAAAATTCCCAGTTTAACTGGGAGGTATGTTTTAAAGAGTAAGTATATATTCTTTATGTTTCTACAAATCTATGACTTAAACTTAAACCGCCCATCCTTTCCAGGACAATAAACAAAACAAATAGAACCACTAAGGTTGAAAGGTTGAAATTGAGAATATTTACTTTTTTAGTTGATAAATGTAACATTTTTCAAAAATTAACAATTTCAAATTCTGCTTTAAAGTCTACAGAAAGAAAAAGATGATGTCAAGACTCTTCTTTCTTAAGTAAAGAAGTCTTTTTCTTGGTCCCTAAATAATACCCACCGACCTTTCCATCAGACTTAATTACCCTATGACAAGGAATCTTTGAACTCCTGTTTTTATTTAACACATTCCCTACTGCCCGCCAGGCTTTTGGGAAACCTGCAGTTTCAGCCACCTCTTTGTATGTCATTGTTTTACCAGGAGGAATTTTTTTAACAACTCGATAAATTTTTTCTTTAAATTCAGCCATTTTTTTTAAACCTGAAAAGATTCACCGTGGCCAGGATAAACACTTGTTCCTGGTTTCAATAAGCCTGATAGTTTCTTTAACGAATTTTCTAGCTCTTTTTGAGAGCCACCAGCTAGATCGGTCCTACCGTACCCGTCTTTAAAAATAGTATCACCTGTTAAAACAAAACCCTGTCCCAACAGACAGATGCTGCCTGAGGTGTGTCCCGGAGTATGAATAACTTTTAAAATACTCTCCCCTATTTTTATTTCGTCTCCATCTTTTAAGAATTCATCAGCCTTAAAACCTATAAAATCTCTTTCTTTTTCATGAATTAAGATTTTTGCCCCTGTTTTATCTCTTATCTTTTCGTTAGCTCCAGTATGGTCTGGGTGATAATGGGTATTGATAATGTATTTTGGTTCAGCTTTTGCTTTTCTGATTTCTTCTAAAATCTTTTCTGCCTCTCCCCCGGGATCTATGACCCCCAACTCATTTTCTGAAGCCAGTAAATAGCAATTACCTTCTAGCTCACCTACTACCAATTGCTTAACCTTCATGCTCTTTGAGCTCAGTTTTCTTTAGTTTGCTAAAAAAGAAAATATATATAATCTCTAAAACAGCTAAAGTGTTTAATACAAGCAAAGCAACAAACCATTTCCTGTGATTATTTTTTGAGGCTCTCCATAAAGCCACTGCTTTCCAGGGTATAGTCCAAAGAATAATTAATAAAAGAAACAATGGATTGCCGAACAAAACATTGGTTATTTCATCCATACTAATTAATCTCGTAGGTTATGAATACAGTAACCTCTATGAGGTTTTCTCCTGTTTCAATCTGGGGAGTTTCACCTCCTCCCATTGCTTTTTCAAGCTCATAGAAACGAGGAATAATGCTGCTTTCCTGAAAATTACTAATCCTTACCAATCTTACCCCCAGATGAGAAGCTAATTCTTTGGCTTTATCTTTTGCCTTTTCAATGGCCTGCTTCCTGGCTTGTTTTTTAAACTCATCTTCATTGTCAATAATAAATTGTAAACCGCCAACTTCATTGGCACCTGCCCTGGTAGCTCCTTCAATAATGTCTCCTATCTTGTTCATATCCCTGATTTTCACCTGGAGGGATTGTATTACTTCATAACCTACCAGCACTCTTTTGCCGGTAGGAGGTGGATAGATATAAGTTTCTGTTTCTTCCTTTCTGTATTCATAACGGGGATAAATATTAAAGCTGGTGGTCTTTAAATCCTTTTCTTCAATCCCCTGCGCTTTCATAAAATCAATTGTGGCATTCATTTTTTCTGTGTTTTCCTGCATTGCCTCACTCACTGTTTTTTCCTCTGTCTTAACGGAAAAGCTAATTAAAGCTAAATCGGGTTTAGCGAAAACCTCACCTGTAGCTGAAACACTAATGGTATTTTGTCTTTCTATTTCCTGACCAATGTATCTTCCTCTCTTAATTTCGTTAATAATATTGACGGCTACCAAAACAGTGAGAAAGATGAAAAAGAAGATTATGACATTAAAGAATATTTTTAATAATTCTTCTTTTTTAATTTTTAATCTTTGTCTTTTCATAATTTATTGGTGTTAATGATTAATATGATCTTTTAGAATATTAATAATACCAATTCTTTACCATTTCAGCAAAAATTCGTGATAATCATCACCCCGAAAAACACATTTTGTCTCTTCACAGGTCACGGGCTTGCCTACTACCATTTGAAGTATACTAGGGAAAAACCCTTTAAGGTTTTCACATAGAATGGAATTAAGACGGAAATTCTCAAGTTTCACAATTGCATATCTTTTCTCTTCATTAAATTCTGCTACCTTAAGATCTCCCACCGTGTAATTTTCTCTCCACATCTTTGGGGCTTCTTTAATCACCCTTTTAATGGAAAAGAAGTATTTCATAAAAAGCCTGATGATGAAAGAAAGCTTAGATTCAAACCTGCCCATTTCCTGAAACTTTTTGTCGTCATAATTAAAGAGCCTCTTAATGGCTAATAAGGTAATACCTTCCAATCCTAAAGGATAAAAGTCCATTGTTTTCATTTCTTTGTATTTTATTGGATAACCCAGTTTTGTTATTACATCCTCCAATTTCTTCAATCCTTCTTCCCCTTCTTCTTTAAACACAAAGTCTGCTTCACCTTTAATGGAAGCTCCTCTCGTTTCTCCCTTAATTGCCATAAATTTATCAAATTCTTTTTTTGAGATAATTTCTTCCATTGTTTTATTATATCAAGAATAAATTTGATTTACCAAATTTCTGTTTTAGTTAATCAAATTTTTAACATCATTGAACCAATGACCGAATTTACAGGTTTTACTGTGCAAAGGAGGCTTATTGTCTCTTAAAAGCAAAACAGCTCTTTTAAAAAGTTCTGGAACACGAGAAGGATTGGTTTCCACTTCTTTTAATTCTTGCCTAAAGGGTAATCTATCAACAAATCCATTCTCTTTATTAACAAGATAAAAAGCAAAATAACCTTTTCCCGGAGTAGAAAAACCATTCTTCTCTAAAAGATGGGTATAGACATCCATCTGGAGCTGAAAGCTGTCGTAAATATTAGCTTTCTTGCTGCCAGTAGATTTAAAATCAAGAGGAGCTAATTTTCCACCATCAAATTCTAAAACATCATCTACTGCTCCAAAAAGGGTAGCTTTTAACTCAGGATCATAATAACGTATGCCTTTGAAATTATTCCGCCACTCATTTAATAATCTCTGGTTTGAAAAAAGTTTAGCCGGGATATTATAAGAGGCAATCAAAGGATGCAGCTCTCCTCTGTTCCGGTAGCCATCAAACTCCTGTTTTAAAAGCTGGTCTACAGCTGAATTAAGACTGTAAGGATAAGGTGGAGGCCTCCTGATACCTTCTCTTTTTGCCAACCAAAAACAAAGAGGACACTCTATAAATAAATTCAAAGAGCTTGGTGAAAGCTTTATGGGTTTATTATCCATATTTTGTTCTTTCTTTTAATACCCTGTTTAAGATTAATTTAAACCAATAAGTGTAATTTTGAGGATTTTTCTTGATATCTGCTTTTAGATTCTCGATGGTTATCCATTCCCAAGCTTGCACCTCTTCCTTGTTTGGTTTTGGTTTTCCATTAAATTTTCCTAAAAACACATGGTCGAATTCGTGCTCAATTAAATTCCCTATCTTTGCCCTGTAAACAAAACTGAAGATTTCTTTTAAATCACATTCAATCCCCATTTCTTCTTTTAATCTCTTTTTAACTTCCTTTTCAAGTTTTTGATTCGGTCGAGGATGTGAACAACAGGCATTGGACCAGAGAGATGGAGAGTGATATTTTGTTTTAGCCCTTTTCTGAATCAACATCTCTCCTTTGGAATTGAAGAGAAAGACTGAAAATGCCCTGTGAAGTTTTCCTTCTTTATGAGTTATTAGTTTCTCTCCTGTTCCAATTTCACTATCATTTCTATCAACAATAATTATTTTTTTCTTTGACATTAAATACATTAAAAGGAAAAGTTATAATAAGTTTTTTCCCTCAATAACAATTAAGGCGTGGAAATCCTGGTATAAACGATAATCCTTTGGCAGATTCTTTTCAAACAGCTCCTGTAAAAAACTATAAGATAGATTTTCGGCCAATCGATATCTTTTAATTAACCGTCTGGTATATTCATCTATGACAAAAATAGGTTTTTCCAGACCATAAAGCAAGATACTGTCTGTTGTTTCAGGGCCCAAACCCTTGAGGCAAAGCAGTTCTTCTCTTAGCCTGGATAAGTTTGTTTTTCTCATCTTTTCAATGTTTCCATAGTTTTTTCTGATAAACCTGGCTAAACCCAGCAAATAACCACCCTTCTGGCGATAAAACCCGGATGACTTAATTAAACGAACCAGTTTCTTCCTGTTTTTTTGACCCAGATAACAGATATCATCCAAAGAGCATACCCTGGCATCTTTCAGTCTCGCTATTGCCATTTCAACATTATTCCAGTTTGTACGTTGGGTTAAGACAGCTCCAATTATTATTTCTTCTCTTTCTCTAGTAGTCTTTGGTCTTTTGCACCATAACCTCCACTGACCGGTTGGTCTGCCATGTTTTGTATAAAGTTCTTTATATAATTTTTTAATCCTGACTGTTCTTTTCATTCATTTCCGAGCCATTTCAATTATCCTCTTGATTATCCAGAAAATGAGCAGAAAAGCTGAAGTGCCAAGAGAAAAAAAGGATAAAATAAAGAATATTCCCTCTTCAATCTGAAACAAAACATAAACAGCATTGTGTAGAAAAACAAACAATATAAAACCTGCCAAGAAAGATAAAACCCCAACCAGTTTTTTGAAAAAAGCATATTTCTTTTCTAAATAAAGAGCAATTAGAAAACTACCAATTATCCAGATTATTAAAAAAGCAATTTGTTGAATAAACATTTTTCTATATTATACACCATAAATAGATTTTCTAAAAGAAAAATGAAATTATCAAGTCTTCAAAAAAAAGCAGCATATTCCTGCTTTCAAAATTCACACATCTATTTAAAAAACCTTTAATCTGCTGGCAAGAGAGCTTCTATTGTATAAACATTTCTTGAATTCCATAACATAAAACCTGAGAAATGCTCTCCTAGTGCCTCAGAAACACCGTTAATTTCTGATTGAACCATGTCTTTATCATAGGTGGCCCCTAAATCAAAGTCTTGAAGCCAAGGTCGTAACCTGGCTTTTGTTGGATAAACCTGATTAAAAACATTTAATCTTTCTAAGGCATTGTCCATAGAATATTTCACTATTTCATAAGGATATTCAGCTGGATTTTGATAGCCCCTAAACCCATCTACATAATGAGAAGGATAAACCATTGGGCAAACAAAATCAAAATACTGGTAGGCATCTTCAATGTTCTGACCTACACCAAAATTAGAACTAACAGTGGAAAGCCCAAAGAGATCAACTGAAAGGGTGGCCTGGGGAAGTTTTTCCCGAAGAGATTGATAAAACCCCTTAATAATTAAATTTTTTGAAGTGGTTCCATTCCACAGAGGAAAACCCATATTTTCTAAATTACCATCTGAAGGAAATCTCACATAATCGAAATTCAATTCATCAAAACCTCGACTCAGGGCATCCTCAGCAATGGCGATGTTGTAGTCCCAAGACTCTTTAGATGCTGGATCAATCCAGGCCAATCCTGATTTATCCAGCCATAACAAGAATTTATTTGACTTTCTATAAACTGCTAAATTGGGTTTAGTCCAGGCTAAAACAGGATCTTGAAAAACAGTAATTCTGGCAATCACATATATTCCTTGTTTATGAAATCTTTCCACGAACGCTTCAATGTCTGGAATTAATATTCTTTCAGCCTCATATTGTTCAGCTTCAGGAACATTCGTATCATAGGTTATATACCCTGACCAGTCTTTGACATCAACTACTACTGCATTAATTTCTGTGTTTTTGGCAATATCAATCACATAATCAACAACCCTGGGATTGGAAGCTGACCAACCGGTTAAATAAACAGCTTTTACTATTTCTGGTGGCTGAAAGGTAGACTCCTGTATTTCAGCATCAATAGTAGTGGTAGCTGGAGCTTTACTGACAGCAGCTGGAAGAGACTCTTCTTTACTGAAATCATTTTCCTCTTGTGACGGCAAAGGGGTAGGCTCTAAAGAAAGATTCGAAAAACCTCCAATTATGATTATTGCCAAGATTAAAAAAAATATGGTATACCATTTACTAAGGATCTCAGTTATCATATTAGCAAATCTTTTTTGAGCTCAAATATAGACTTGAAAAAATTATTTATCTTTCTTGAGAAAATTTCTGGATAACTTAACAAAATCTATCTTATAAGCTATTATTTCTCCAACTATAGCAAAGGGAACAGCTATTAAAACTATGATGCCGACTATCCTTGGTGTTATTGGTTCTCCAGTTGCCAACTTAATGGCAATCAAGTCTTCGGTTATCCCAATAAGGATTGCGAAGATTAAAAACTCAAAAAATGCTTCTAATCTTTTTGAATTCATATGTTAATCTTCTTCTTATTTCTTATGACCTTTTATAACCTTATTTTATTCTACTAAAAAATTGCCTCTTTGGCGATTTTTATTTTAGCTTTTGAGCAAAATTTAATTATTTAAAAGTGCTTTTATTAAGCCGCTTTAAATATTGTTTGGTAACTCTATATCTTTAATATTTCTTTCTTTTTTATTCTAATGTTTTTAAGAATTGAAGAATGGTTTATCTCTTTGATAAAGGACGAATATCACCAAATTCTTGGAGCTGAGCAATATTTTTAAATCCTTGCTTCTGAAAACCTTGTTTCACTCCACTTATGAGTTTGGGTAAAAAATCATGACCTGAACCCCGATAAGGTACTTTCACTACCCTACCTTCTGGAATTCTTATTTTAACCTTATCAACCGCATATCTTGCAGCTGACCTCTTTTCCATTGCTTCCAAAGACCCCATTCCTCGATACTTTTTAACCATTCTATTTTCTTTATAATCAAACTCTGTCTCTCCTGGCGACTCATCAAGACCAGCAAACAAAGAACCCATCATGCAGGTTTGAGCACCCAAAGCCAATGCTTTTGTTATGTCTCCTGGCTTAGTAATATCATCAACCTTAATGCCGCCATCAGCAATTATTGGCATAAAACCATATTTTCTTTCCAGTCTTTTCGTTTCCTGAACACAATCCCATACTGCTGAAGCCTGAGCCCTGCCTGTTCCAAGCTCCTGTTGGGTAATACAGGCAGCTCCAGGCCCTATCCCCACTTTTAAACCATCACAATACTGAAAAGCTTTTTTAACTATCTCTCTTACCATTTCAGATGAATCAATATTTCCCAGAACTACTTCCAGCTGAGGAAAATTCTCCTTTGTCCATTTAGCAATCTCAATCTGTTCTTTAAAAACAATACTGGCATCAATAACAATTCCATCGACTCCAGCATCAACACCTTTGGCAATTCTCTCTCTAGCTGATTTTAACCTTGATTCCACAGCAATGAATGTTATTAATTGTTTATTTTCGGTCTTTGTTGCCAAGGGAAACTGTTTATTTTTTCTTAAATCACTATCTGTAACCAAAGCTACAACCTTATCTTTTTCATCAACAATCACTAATGTATCAACATTATATTTCTTTATTATCTTATTAGCTTCATTTAAATCATTTTTATCTACGGTCTCCTTTTTCGAAGCAGCTTTCAGCTTATTTCTTGGGGTCATCACCTCTTTTAGTTTCGTCTTCATATCACTTCTGAATCTTACATCTCTATGAGTGACAATTCCTACCAATCTTGAGCTCAAGGTTCCGTCTTCTGTTATGGGAACACTAAAAAAACCATATTTATCGTTAATATCATAAACATCCTTAATGGTATTTTTAGGAGATAAGACTATGGGATTGTAAACAAATCCTGCTTCAAATCTTTTAACTGTTTCAACCTCTTTAATCTGTTCATCAATAGTTTGAAAATTATAGTGAATTACTCCCATTCCACCATACAGAGCCATTAATATTGCCATGTCAGAGCCTGTAACCGTATCCATTGGCGAGGAAACAAAGGGAGCTTTGAGAATTATTTTTTTAGTAAAATGAGTAGTTAAATCAACCTCATCTCTCTCAAAATCAGGTAGTCTATTGGGAATGAGGGTAATATCTCTATACCAGAACTCTTTATTTATTAAATCATTATGTAGTCTTGCCATTTTTCATTAGATGTATTTTGATACTTTAATCTCTGGAAAAAAGATATAGGAGTTTAAAAAAGACAAAAACCAAAATACCATAACCTATCATTGCTGAAATGGTAGCTGTTTCAATAACCTTATTGTTATAGTAGATATTTGGAAAAATAAAATTGAAAGGAGAAATTAAAACATCGCTATATTTATAAACAAGATTGACCACAAGAGCTTTTGGATTGGCATTTAAAAATTTAAGTGCCAATCTGATAAATAAAAAAAGTTCGGTTAAGATAAGTAGCTTTTTAATTGCTCTTTTAATGATTGAATATATTTTTTTAATAAGCCTCATGGTCTTAGATGAAAATACCACTACAATAATCTTAAAATCTGTTTTGCTTTATCGGTTCTCTCCCAGGTAAATCCTGGTTCTTCCCTGCCAAAATGTCCGTAGCTAGCTGTATTGCGGTAAATAGGCCTCAACAGCTTAAGCTGTTTGATTATTCCTCCAGGATTTAATGCAAAGACCCTAGGAACAATTCTTGTTAATTTTCCGTCAGAAACCTTTCCTGTACCAAAGGTATCTACTTTCAAAGACAGAGGCTTGATTCCTCCAATGACATAACCTATTTGAACCTCGCATTTTTCAGCTAAACCTGCAGCTACTATGTTCTTAGCAATATAGCGGGCCGTATAAGCCCCTGACCTGTCAACCTTGGTTGGGTCCTTACCGCTGAAAGAACCACCGCCAATAGGAACTACTCCTCCATAAGAATCAACAACCGTTTTTCTGCCTGTAGCTCCAGTGTCAGCAACAGGACCGCCAATAACAAACCGTCCTGTATTGTTGATATAATATCTTGTTTTTTTATCTAAAAAACCTCTACAAACAGGCTTGATTACTTTTTTAATAATATCCTTTTTAATCTTTTTTAAAGAAACATCAGGGTCGTGCTGGGCTGCAATCACAACATTATCTAATCTTTTTGGAATTCCGTCCTGGTACTCAACGGAAACCTGACTCTTACCGTCTGGTCTCAGATAGGTCAATATCTTCTTTTTCCTCACTTCAGCCAATCTCCTGGCTAATCTATGGGCTAACATTATGGGCAAAGGCATTAATTTAGGGGTTTCTTTGCAGGCAAAACCCACCACAAAACCCTGGTCTCCTGCTCCTTGTTTTTTGGTACCAGCTTTTTTAACTCCCCTGGCAATGTCCGGGGACTGGGTATGGATGGTATTAAAAACAGCCAGGGTATGGGAATCTATTCCATATTCTGGTTTGGTATAGCCGATATCTCCCATAACATCCCTGGCCACCTGACAAACATCTATCCAGGCATTGGTTGTTATCTCGCCTCCAATTATCACATAGCCCATTCCTGACATAATCTCGCAGGCTACCCTGGCATACTTATCCTTTTTTATAAGATTGTCTAATATAGCATCTGCTATTTGATCACAGACTTTGTCAGGATGACCCTCTGTCACTGATTCTGATGTTAAAAGAAATTTCTTCATATTTTTTATTTATTAATTTAATATCTTGTTTCAAAGTTTTTGAATTCCCCTTTGTATTCCTGCCACTCAATCTTCAAATCAATGACCTTAGCAAAAATTGGACCTTTCTTGATCCAAGCTACTATCTTTTCTATCTTATCTTCCTCTCCTTCAAATACAGCTTCCACCCGGCCATCTGATAGATTTTTAATCCAGCCTGAAACATCCAGCTGTTCAGCTTTTTTGCGGGTGTTTTCTCTAAAATATACACCTTGGACACGGCCCGAAACAAAAATATGGGCTCTGGTTTTCTTTTCCATATATGATTTTGTTTCTAAAGCAAGCCGTAAATTCAAAAATCAGTATTTAGAAACCGCGTAAACCCTTAATAATGGTGAAAAGTAGACCTAGGATTAAAGCGCCGACAAAAAAGAGTACTGTTATTCCGAATACTAATGTTTCAAAAACATTAACGATAGACGATCCCATTTCTTGTTTTGAAAAAACTTATTTTAGTTACCGACCTTTTAAACATTTTTATTTAGTATTTTATAACAATTTTCCCTGTCTGAAAACATTGGCAATCTCCAAAGCTTTTTTCTTGCCCCTTTTTGTTAAAGAAAAAGAGGTTTTTGGATTCCCCGTGATTAGTCTTTTATTTCTTAAGGTCCTGAGGGGACGGTCTAATTTGCGGCTGTCTGGCCATTTAGGGTAATCAGAAAGGGCAAAGACTTTGGGAAATAATCTGAAACATTGATGTACCAGTGTTTCAAACTGACATTTTTTAGCACCAGTGGTTACAGAATAAATTCCAAAAAGAATCAAGTCATTGATAGAAGCTTTTTTGTACAATTCTTCCTCAATAAAAGCTTTTTTCTTCATCTTCTTTTATAATCTCATTTTTTAGATATTTTGTAAATAAAAAAGGTGTCTGGATATGTGAAATCTTGTGGGCTCGACAGGAATTGAACCTATGACCTTACGGATGTGAACCGTACGCTCTAACCCCTGAGCTACGAGCCCGAATATTATTTCCTCAATTTAGCAAATTTTGTATAAATAGTAAAAAAAGAGGGCAGTATTCTTTTAACTGCCTTCTAGGCCTAGATTTTTCAATAACAGTCTATTAAAACTCTCAGGGGAAAAGGCTAAAACTGAATTCCTTTTTAGAAAAAATCTACAACCTCCATCATCGTCTATAAGAAACTGAATACCTTTTTCCTTCATGACTTTTAGTTTTTTGAATTTTCTTTTTATGGGTCCTGTGCAAATTATCTCCAGACACGGAGTTTTATCATAATTTAAACTTTTTTCAAAGAATTCTCTCAACCGCCTCTTTAAAAAATTTGGTCTTGAGGTAATGATAATAATTTTATAGCCTTTTTCTTTTAGTTTTCTTACAATTCCTAAGATTTCTTCGTCTGGCTGACCTATCAAAAAGCTCAATGCTCCAGAAAGCCACCAAGGTAACCTATTTGATATTCTCTGTAATGGGTATGGTAATTTTACGATGACGCCGTCAAAATCAAAACCTATTTGTTTAATGTCAATTCCTTCCATATTAAATCATCCTTCATTATTTAAATTAATTTTTAAGGTAACTTCAGTCATTTTACAACAATCAAAATAAAAAGTAAAATACCTTATTATGAAGGTTTTTGAGTTCCATTTTAATCCCAAAATAAAGTCAAACTTGGTTTTTGACAGTTTCTGTTATGAGCCGGAAAATCTTTACGAAAAAAGAATGGGAAGTCTGTATATAGTGGGATTTTTAAAAAACGTACTGCCTCAGAATACCCGCTTCATAGAAAAACTGGTAAAGGTTGTGAAGGATAAATATTACCGTTCAACAACAGGCACTCCTGAAAAATCACTGAAAGCAACCTTAAAAACAGCAAATGAGTTTTTAGAAGGAATCACCCAAAAAGGTGATGTCAGCTGGCTGGGGAATATAAGCTTTACCATACTTTCTCTTAAGGATTTTAAATTAAATTTTACCAAGGTGGGAAATATAAAAATATTGGTTTTAAGAGGAGGAAAGATAATTGATATTGATAAAAAAATAACACTCCAAGATATAGAACCTTACCCTTTAAAAATATTCATTAATACGGTTTCAGGTAAACTAACTGAAAATGACGTAATCTTAGTTTTGACCGAAGATATCTTTGATTTCTTTCAAAAACAAGACATGTTAAATGAGATTGCTCAATTAACTCCCCTTACTGAAAAAGGACTAAAAGAAATCTTAAATAAAAAAGAAGAATTGTTGTTTGAGATATCAGGGGTTTTTATGGCAGTACTTTTAACAAAAGAAGTCTTTTTGGGAAAAAAAGAAACCGTTTCACCTAAACTATTAAAAAAGTTTTCTTTAAAAGAAGCTTTCAGTCCCTTTTTAAACCTTTTTAAAAAAATCAGAAAAAGTACTTTTCCTTCTCTTGGCTTAAAGACCAAGTTAATGCTTCCTCAAATTATAGTCACCAAGACTAAATTAAGTTCTTCCAGAAAAAAGGTAAAAGCTTTTTTCTTAAATAAAAAGCTGTCTTTGATTTTTGTATTGGTCATCCTTCTTTCTCTGGGTTTCTTTCTATCTCGGTTTGAACAAGAGAGGAATATTAAAATATATAATAAAGATTTAGCAGAAATAAGACAAAAATTGATCCTGGCAGACAGTTTATTAATTTTAAAAGAAGCAAGTCCTGAAGCTATTCAAGAAGCAAACCTGTTATTAAAGGAAACATGGGAAGAGATTTCTTCTTTATCTAAAAAGGTAATGGGTTTGCCAGAAACCTTGAATTATCAAGTTTCAACATTAAAAGATGAAATCTCAGAAAAACTAGCTGAGTTAAACAAATTAGAACGAATTGAGAACCCCCAGGTATTATTTGAATTTGAAAGAAAAACATTTGTCCCACTTAAGCTTTTGGTTTTTAATGAAAACCTTTATTTTTTTAATCCTTATTCAAAAAATATATTCCAGTTAAAAGAAAATGGAGAGAAAAATATTATTGAGACTGAACAAGAAATTGATTTTGCTGTATCTCTTGATGATTCAATTTCTTTTTTCTCAAAACCAGCTCAATTAATTATTTTAAAAAATAATAATCTTACTTACCTTTCTTTAGAAACCCCTTATCCAGATTTTAATTTCAATGATTTTTCTTCTTTTAGAAAAAACATATATTTTCTTGATAAAAAGGAAGGTCAAATAATAAAATATCCTTTTATCAGAAATTTAGAATGGGATTCTCCCCAATTATGGCTAGATTCCAAAACCACAAAGGTTATGGGAACTGACTCTTTTGCCATTGATACTGCAATCTGGCTTTTAAAGGAAAATTCAATTTATAAATATTATGAGGGTAAATTTGAAAAAGAGATTGAGTTTGAAATTTTTCCTTCTCCCAAGGATTTTTCAAAAATCTTCACCTCCCCCATCCTGCCTTACCTTTATATTTTAGAGCCTGTTCAAAAAAGAATCGTTATTTTGGATAAATCTGGCAATATAATTAAACAATTCCAAAGTGAGAAGTTCGATAATTTATTAGATTTTGGTGTTTCTGAAAATGGAAGAATAATCTATCTTTTGAATAGTTTGAAAGTATATAAAATTGAGTTTTAAACCTAAGCTATTCTTAAATTCTCTACGAGGCCCGGTCTCGTAAATCTTTAGTTTGACAAATTTAGTAGATATGATATAATATAAATATTGAAAGTTCTTTAAAATGAAAAAGGAAGGAAATAGTTTTTGAGTGAGTAAAATGTTTATCAAAATTTTCTGGTAGTCATTTTACTCACTCAGAAGAGTTGAAATTAATTGGAATTAACCAACAAAGTTGATTTTGGAGCAAAGAAAATATTAGTAAAGTTCTTCTTTACTAATAGAAAACTAATTCCAAAAGGAATTAGTTTGAAGGAAAGACATGAAAATCAAATCGAGACAAAACACCTCAAACAAGGAGGTGTAGAAGCGATGGAAAGATACCGGAGAGGCCGTGTTGATACAGCAAAAAAACATCAACAAATAGAAAATGTTGACATCAGAAATTTCTGGAAAAAAATATCTGAAAAATTCGGAACTACTAATACCCATATTTTCTACCAGAAACGCAGCAATGGGATTAAAAAGCCCGTTGTGGTGATTACTTTTGAAAAAAACCTAGAGAACAGCCGGAGAGCTAAAAAACCCGTAATTGAACAAATTGTAAAAAATTTTGTCAAACACGGGACATGGGGTATTGTCCATTATTGGCAAAACCCAAATAGCATAGACACGGTTAATTGTCTAAAACGCCAGCCTTCTCCTTCTAAAAACTAAATTCCTTCTTTTTTTTCTTATATTTTGTAGAGAGTAATGTCTCGAATTTTTTTATTCTGGGAGCTTAAAAATATCCTCTCCTAAGATTTCTTTCGCTTTTTCTAGTGAGCCTATTTTGAGCTCTTTTTTAATATCATATTCTTTAGTTTTTACCCACTCAGGCCGCGGTAACCCCTTTTTAACCTCAAAAAGATTCATTAAAAAGGTGGTAGCATAAGCTCCTTTTTTCAAAATAAAACTTATAATTATTCCTTCTGGTAAAATTTTGTATTGGAGCTCCTGAGGAAAAATTCTGCTTTTAATCAATCTTCTCTTTAAGACTATAAAAGGGAAATACTTAAGACTTTTTTGAAAATCTTTTATGTTGTCTTTTTCCAACCAGAACTTATAAATATCCGAATCTTTTGGGTTATTACTTAAAGGAAGAGGAATTTCATCTGGTAAATCCATTTTTTTATCTAAAGAGAGCAAAAGATTAAATAAATAACTTGTATAAGCATAA
The DNA here is from genome assembly GCA_030665965.1 of bacterium. GTDB lineage: Bacteria > Patescibacteriota > Minisyncoccia > Minisyncoccales > JANBVM01 > DAOUYT01. Next base: position 33,342 of record DAOUYT010000001.1, on the reverse strand, counting down.
ACCCATAAAGAAGTTTGATCTTCTAAGAAAAATAAGGCTCCTATAAAATTTCTAGGATGTTCCTTTAAATAAGAAGTGAATCTTAATTCATTTCTAAAGGTATAGGGAAGCTCAGAAAAGATTCTTTCAACCTCATTCCAATTGTGAGAAGATTCAGCCTCTTTTCTTATCTTATCTATTAAGGGAAGTCCTTTCATTCCCCTTTCAAACAAAAAAGAAAAGACTGCTTCCTTATACTTTCCCTCTAAAATTAATTTGCCCAACTGGTGACTCAACAAACGAGGAGTACCAAATCTCTGAAAATAGTAAAGATTCAAAAAGCCCTCCTTTTCCATCCTTTTAATATTTTCAATAACCTTCTTTTTACCAGCTCCAGGTTTTGTTCTCACCAAAATGGTAAACCTATTACCAAACATCTGGCCTGGTTGCAAGGAGCCTTTGCCAATACTGAAATTGGTCAAAAAGATGTTTTGAAAAGACAAACCCTTAATCTTCTCAAATATCTCTGAATCAATATTGGGAAAGGCTATTCTTTGGGAGGTAAGGGCTTTTACATCCTTTAGACCAGCATACCCTATCTTATTAGCTCCAATTCCAAGCTCATTAGCCAAGTTTGAAATAGCAGCTTTAGTGGAAATTCCTACCTTAATCAAGTCACAATAAAGGGTAAAAGGGTCTGAAGGAACCTTTATCCTCATCTCCCTTGGTTCTATCTCAGAAATCTCTCTATTAACTGATAATTCTTCAACAATGAAATCATGGAAATAGAGACACAAATACCCTTTCAGACGTGATTTAAAATCTATTCCAATTCCAATATGAGAGAGGAGTTCCGTTTCTGGTCTCTCTGGAGATACAAACAACTCAGGATTTGTCTTTTTATAACCCTCAAAAACCTCTCTTTCCTTTTCGAAAAGCTCACGCAAAGACATTTTTCTCATTCTTTTAGTTTAACACATTTAACCTGAAAAAGAACCCTTCAAAAAGAGTTCTTTTCTAGGAGGTTTTATAAGGATTTATTTCAACTCAACTTTTGCACCAGCTGTCTCAAATTTCTTTTTAATCTCTTCAGCCTCTTCTTTCTTTACATTCTCTTTAACTGTCTGGGGACCTGAAGCCACGGCATCAACCAAATCTTTTGAATCTTTCAATCCTTTTTGAGTTGCGTCTCTTACAGCTTTAATAACTTCAATCTTCTTGGCTCCTACAGCAGTAAGAACAATATTGACAACACTCTTTTCTTCCACAGGGGCAGCTTTAGCTCCAGCAGGGGCAGCTGCAGCCACTACCTGAGGAGCAACTGAAACGCCGAATTTCTTTTCTAAAATTTTGACCAGTTCTGCTAAATCTAAAACACTCATTTTTTCAATCTCTTCTATGAGCTTTTTAAATTTTGCAGGAACCTTAACAGGAGTTTCTTTTTTTTCTTCTTTCTTTATTTCCTTTTTTATTTCTTCTTTTTTTGTTTCTTCAGCCATATTTTAATTATTACTCTTTAATTGTTGATAATATATAAACTAGACCTTTTAAATTGTATTGTAAAGCCCTAACAAGATTTACTACTGGAGCTGCCAAACTCCCAGATAATCTTGCTAAAAGCTCTTGTTTTGAAGGAAGTTGAGCTAAAGCTATAAAGTCTTCAGCTTCTTTGAATTCATTTTCAAAGAATCCTCCTAAAATCTTCAAACAAGGATTTTCTCTGGAAAACTCATGAACCACCTTTACAGGAGATATCTCATCTTTATATCCAAACACCAAACCAAATTCTCCCTTTATTTTTTTTACATCTGTTTTTAAACCGCTTTGTTTTAAAGCTAACTGAATTAAGGTTTTTTTAGCAACCTTTAATTGAGCGTCAGCTTTCTTTAATTTCTTTCTTAAACCAAACATATCTTCCATTTTCAAACCCGTAAAATCAATGAAAACCAGTGTTTTTTGTTTAGATATATTTTCTTTTAATTCCTCTAATATTCTTTTCTTTTGTTCTTTAGATTTTGCCATGATATTAAAAAAATAAAAATCTGTGCATATCACAGACTTAAGAATTTTATCTCTTACCTATTACCTACTCTATCAGAAATATCTGGCACTATCTTTCCTGTCATTCTGGTATCCTCGGCAGGATTTACTTTACTCATCAGATATCCTCTCCTATCTAAGAGGATAAACCTGCTGTCTGTGGATATTTCAATATATATTTTTAATAACTTTTTGTCAACTCTTCAACTATAGCCTGGCCAAAACCCTTGGCGGCAGCAGGACCATTAGCAGTAATAATCTTTCCATCAACAATTACAGGCTCTGCTTGGTAAAGGACACCTTTTTCTTCCAGGGCCTTAACCGGACTTTTATCCATAGGAGAACTCCACACAGTAGCTTTCTTTCCTTCCAACACACCAGCTTTAGCTAAGATAACAGGGGAAATACAAATTGAGGCAAGAAGTTTGTTTTGAGAAACTGCCTCTCTTGCTATGTTATATGATTGTTCATTATCCAAACTGGTAAGACAGCCAGGACCCCCAATAAATACCACTGCATCAAATTCACCTATATTTATGTCAGAAACCAGCAAATCTATGTTTACCTCTCCTCCATCAGTCCCAATAGCTAATCCTGTTTTATTTGAAGCAGTCTTTATCTCAACACCTGCTTCTTCTAAAATTTCTTTAGGAATGAAATATTCTGCGTCTCTAAAATTACGAAAAGATATAATTATTACAGCTTTTTTATTATCCTGTGGCATATAAACTTGTTTTTTGATTAAGTGATTATAAGCTAAAAATCCTGTTATTATTATAGCAGCAATGATAAATAATACCAAAACTCTATTCATGATTTTATTTAAGATACTGAGCTTTTTTTAAATTATGTTCTTCCAGGGTTTTACTAAAAAGGGTTTCTCCTTCAGACGTAGACAGATAATAAGAATATTCACTGCTTTCAGGATAGAGGGCTGATATAATGCTTTCAATTCCAGGGTTGCAGATGGGACCCAAAGGTAATCCTCCATATTTATAGGTGTTATAAGGAGAATCAATCTTGGTTTCTTGTATTAAAACCTTTGTTGTTTTTTTACCAGTAATATAGTTTATGGTAGCGTCAACCTGCAAAGGTATTTTGTTTTTCAATCTTTTCCATAAGATTCCAGAAACTATTTTTTTCTCTTCAGGTGTTTTAACTTCTTTTTCTATTAAAGAAGCTATTGTTATTATTTCAAAGATTGTTTTTTCCTGTCTTTTTATTTCTTCCCTTAATTCTCCACTTAATTTCTTGCCAAAATTATCCAGTATTTTCCTGACAATCTCTTCCAAACTGCTATTCCTTTTTATTTCATAGGTGTCAGGGAAAAGATAACCTTCCAATCCTATATTCTTGGGTTTATCAGTTAAAAAATCATGATCTGAACTAAAATCCTTGAGTTCTGACAAATCACTATTGTGGGAGTAATCAATCAGGGGAAAACCCACTAATTCAAACAGTTCTTCTGCCTGAAACATTCCTTTGTTTTCCAGATACCAGGCAATGTCTTTTAAATTCCATCCTTCGGGAATCAATATGGTTTCTTTTGCAACATCACCAGAAATTATTTTATCAGCAATCCTTGCAATGCTCATTGAAGGATTAAAAGCATATTCCCCTGCCTGAAGCCTTCCTGCACCGCCTTTTAAAAACACATAAAGATTAAACGAAAACCTGTCCTTTATCACTTGTTTTTCCAGATTTCCAGAAATTTGAAAAAGGTTCTGACCTCTTTCAATTAAAAATAACCTGTCTTCAGTATCAGAAGAATTTAAAGGCAGATAAATCTGTTGCCAGATAAATATAAAAAAAACAAGAAAACAAAAAACAAAGATTATTAATTTATTCCTCTGTTTCATGTTTTCCATTCTTTGTTATAAGGGGTACAAAAGCAAAACCAGGATATTCCCGTTCCTCAAACTCTTTTTCTGATTTTTTGGTGAAAACCCAGATGGAGGACTTAATAGGGGTTACAATACTGCCACTAATCCTTAACTGTTCTTTCCAGGGTTGAGGAATCTCCTGGGCTGAAGCTGAGGCTAAGATGTTGTCAAAAGGGGCTTTTATTTCATATCCTTTTGAGCCGTCTGCGCATATGAATTCTGCTATTCCTTTTTGTATAAAGTTGTATTTTGATACGTTTTTCTCTCCAAACTCCTTTAATTCTGGAACAACTTCAATGGCTATTACCTTTCCTTTGGGTCCTACAATGTAAGACAACAAGGCTGTTGTCCAGCCTGAACCTGAACCAATATCTAAAATCTTATGGCCTTGTTCAGGTTGGAGGTGTTCTATCATAAAAGCTACAACCAATGGTTGAGATATTGTCTGTCCATATCCTATTGGTAAGGCTTCATTTAATTCAGCCAGATTTTTTGAATCTTCAGGCAAAAAATCAATTCTTTTGATTTCTTTAAAAGCCCTGATGATTCTCGGGGTTTTTAACCATCCGTCTTTAATTAAATTATCAATTAGACTCATTTTAAATTAGGGTAGATTTACAAAAATCCTTTATTATTAATCAAAAGGAGAATTAGTATTTTATTTGGGATAAAATTTTATTTGGGATAAAGGGAAGACTTTTTAATAATGATTTTATAGATGTTTTCAATAAAATCACCTCCGGCATAACCCACAATAAAAGCTACAGCAGGACTAAACATACCCTCTAGGGCAAAACCAATGCTCTTTATTGTTACAGCTGATAACAATCCCACCATTCCTGAAAGAAGAATCATTCCTAAAAAATAAGGTAAATTAAAACCCACTTTTTTATACGAGAATTGGTGTTTAATAAATCCAACCAATCCCCTGATCATACCTCCGCCAAAACCAGCAATTAAAATCTCAAGATACATATTTAAAGAATTTATTCATATCCTCTTAAAGCATCAACTGGGTTGAGTTTTGAGGCAGAACGGGCAGGTAAATAGCCTGCTATACAACCAATTAAGAAAGAAAAACCCAAGCCAAAAAGAACAAGCTGGGGAGTAATTGAAGCCTTTAATAAAAAGAGGTTTTGGGCTTGGCAATAAATTTCCACTATTTTAGCTAATCCTAATCCTAAAACTATCCCTCCCAATCCGCCAACCAAACCAAACATACCGGATTCAATTAAAAAGATGATGATGATAGTCTTATTTCTTGCTCCCACAGCTTTCATAATTCCGATTTCCCGAATTCTTTCGTGAACTGAAGTATACATAGTATTCATTATTCCTATTCCTCCAACAACAATAGCTATTGAAGCAAAACCAAAGATTGCTATTTGTATCAAACCCATTATGTTTCCCACTATATCAGTCATTTTTTCACTGCTAATAACCGTATAAGATGGTAAGTCTTCTCCCTGTTTCCTCTTTCTGCTTTCTTCAAGATTTTCTTTTATATTTTCAACTACTTCATCTGTTGAATAACCGGGTTTAACTTTAGCCATAGCCATTTTAGCCCCTGTTCTCTCTCCGGTAATTTCCCGATAGATATCTAAATCCAAATAAACCTGAGAGTCGTCTTGCTTGCTCCCTACAGATTTTAATACCCCGACAACTTCAAACTGCTTTCCTTTGAGAGTAATCTGTGTTCCTACTTTCATTCCGGAAAAAATTTCTTCGGGTACTAAATAACCAACGAAAATTTCTCTTTTGCCGGAAATCGGCCAACGTCCCTCAATTAACTCAAAACCCATATCAGATTTTAATATGTCCAGGCCTTCTTCTAAGGGAATTCCGGCTACTAAAACTGTTCTTTTTTCTCCTTGATACCTCATCGCTATTCCCTTATAGGTCATAGGAATAACAGCATCTACCCCCTCGGCTTTCTTTATCGCTTTAATATCATCATCGGTTAATTCTAATCCTCCAACCATCATAGTTGCTATATCAGTAATCTCTCCAGGCATAATCATAATTATATCTTTCCCCATCATTCTTAGTTGCTGCATAACTGCTCCTTTTAACCCTTCACTCAAAGAAAGCAATGACATAATCAGAAAAACACCAATAACAATACCTATCATGGTCAACCAACTCCTCATCGGCCTTGTTCTTAAACTTCTTATAGCGATTTTGATATACTCTTTTAATGTTTTTCCCATAGAACTTTTCCGGCTGTTTTATGATTAGCAACTATTTGTCCATCCATAATATTAATTACTTCCTCGGTATATTCTGCAATATGAGGATCGTGAGTTACAACAACAATGGTCTTTTTTTCTTTTTTGTGAAGGTCGATTAAAACCTTCATAATCATCTTGCCGGTAGTAGAATCTAAGTTCCCAGTAGGTTCATCAGCAACTATAATCTCAGGGTCATTGGACAGCGCTCTGGCAATTGCAACTCTTTGCCGTTCTCCCCCAGAAAGCTCAGAGGGTCTGTGGAAAATTCTTTTCCCCATGCCCAAAGAAACAAGAATCTCCTTTGCTCTTTCTGTTCTTTTATTTACAGGAACGCCTTGAAAAATCATTGGAAGCATTACATTTTCAAGAGCATTAAGACTGTGAAGTAAATTAAATTGTTGAAAAACAAATCCAATTTTCTGGCACCTAATCTGGGCAAGGTCATCTTCAGAAAGTTCCATAATATCCTGTTTTTCCAAGAAAACCTTTCCTTTAGTAGGAACATCTAAACAACCAATGATGTATATAAGGGTTGATTTCCCAGAACCTGATGGCCCCATTATAGTGACAAAAGCGCCTGGATATATCTCCAGGCTCACTCCTCTTAAAACCGTAAGTTCTACTTTTCCCAACTGGTAAATTTTCCAGACATTCTCTAATCTTATCAATGGCTTTGCCATAATTCAAGATTATATATTTATACCTTAACGAATCAAGGTTCTGCCGAATATTAGCGAGGCAGGTTCTTATATTTTCTAATCAATAACAACTTCTTCTCCTTCTTGCAACCCGGAAATAACTTCAATGTATTCATTTCCTTCCAAGCCAATTTCTATTTCTCGTTCTTTAACCTCGCCGTCCTTAAAAACCTGAACTATTTTTTTGCCATCCATTTTCTTTACTGCTCTTTTTGGAATAACTAACACATTTTCCTTTTTATCACTTTCAATAATAATATCAGCTGTCATGCCCGGTTTAATCCCACCCCTGGTTTCCTCAAAGTCAATAGTTACTTCATAATAAACTATTCCTCCAATCAATTTTTCTGCCGGGTCAATTGAAATTACTCTGCCTTTTAAAATATCATCTGAAAAAGCAGCTAAAGTAATCTCTACTGGATTATCAACTTTAACGTCAACAATGTCTTCTTCATAAATATCTACCTCTATTTTAAAAGGACTGGCAGGAAGAAGATTAATGACTGCATCCTGAATGGCTGTTTGAACCAGTTCCCCTACTCTCTTATTTATCTTAACCACCTGGCCTTCAACAGGACTCTTGAGTATGGTGTCTTCAATCTGCTTTCCCAAAAGCTGAACCTGGGCCCTGGCCTGTCTTACCTGAGCCTGGTATAAATCAACATCTTCCTTTCTGGGATCAGCTGTAATCTTAGCTAATTCATTCTCTGCTGCTGTTAGCTTGCCCTGGGCTGAATCAATGCTGGCCTGATAGGTGTTGATATTGCTGCTGTTTGTTAATTTGGTTGAAGAAATGGTTTGCTGGAAATTGGTAATGTTTGTTAAGGCAGTATTAATGTATCCCTGGTGATTATCTAAAGATGTCTTGTCGGTCGAAGAAACCAGGTTTTTATAACCTGTTTTTTCACAGGTATCTCTGATAATCTTTAAGGCATTAAAAACACTATCCAAGGCTTCTTTCATTTCAGAAATAGCAAGGTCAATATCCTCATATCCCTGAGTGTTCTTGGCAGTATCTAAATAAGACTTTACCTTATTTAAAGCATTTTCTATCTTGTCTTTATTTTCTCTGACAATGATCTTTTCCTGGTCATTACTTGTGAAATATGTTGTCTGTATCAAATCTACATTGTTAAGAGCATTGGTGATTTTTAAATGAGAATCATCCAGAGCATTTAAAGCATCGTCATAAGCCGCTTTTAGATTTTCTTCTCCCTGGGCTTTAATGTCTTGGAGGTTTTGTTTTGCAGATTCAAAAGAAATCCTTGCATTATCCACAGCAGTCTGGGTAATTTGAATTTCCTCCTGGGTTGCTCCAGCTAACAATTTATTAAATTGAGCTTGGGCTAAATCCAGGTTGGCTTCAGCTTCTTCTAATTTAATCCTTAATTGACTGTTTTCTAATTTTGCCAATATCTCTCCTTGTTTAACCTCTTCGGCAACCTCAACATAAATGTTTTCAATTATACCTGCCAATTTAAAGCCGAGATTTACTTCTTCTCCTTTTTTAACCTGACCTGTTTCAGATATTTCCTGTACCACCTCTCCCTTTACCACCTTTACTAAAGTAAAATCTAATTCTGTTTTTTTGAAATAATTCTGATAGACAAAAATAGAAACAATAGAAACAATAACTACAATTACTATAACCTTTTTCATATATGATAATAATATCATATTTATTAAAATAAAAAAACGTGTATTTTACATACACGTTTGATATTGAGGAGTCTTTATTCTTTTCTGATTATAACTTTATACCAATCCGGATAAGAAGAGATTCCTTCAAAGATTAAACCTCCTAAGAATCCAAAGACAAGATGATCTATCAATGGAGAAAAACTGTACCAAAGAATGAAAATCAAGGCAATAAAACCCATCATCCAGTGATGAAAGTGGAGTTGATGGCTGCCGATACTAAGAATAATGGAATTAATCCTTGCTGATAGAAACCTTGCGAAAAAATAACCAAACAAAACTCCTAAATAAATTTTTAAAGATATTAAGGCCAAAGGAATTCCTAAAAGAAGCTTTGATTTATTTATCTTTATTTTTTTCATAATCTTTGGCAGGGGCGGAGGGAATCGAACCCCCGACTGGAATTTTGGAGATTCCAATGATACCACTTCACTACACCCCCAACTGTTAGGAATTTTAGTTAAATTAGACCAAAAAAATCTGAAGCAGTTCGTCTATTAACCGACACCCCCCCCATATATTCTTATCTTACCTCTTTGTTTCTTTATGTAAAGTATGCTTCCTGCACCACTTACAGAATTTTTTCAAATCAAGAAGATTTCTTTAGTTTCTTGAATACTCCTTGAATAAACTTATCTTTGCCAGACGTATACAATTTACGATTATCTGAAAACTTTTTTGCTAATTCCAGTTTAAGCTCAACATATTCAGCTACTACTTTCTTGTGGTTACGGAGATAATCTCTGAATAGAAGATAATTCTTCCATGTCTTGCTGTTAAATTCAACCATATGCAAATGACAAGTTCTTTTCTCTTCGCTTCCCTTAACAAAGAGGTGTTCCCGAGTGTGTCTCCTTTCAACTCCTCTATACTCATAACCCAATTCTTTAAGAGGTTCAATATATTTCTCTACTTTCTTTCCGCTAAGATCAGAAACTGCTACAGCCATATCAATTATTGGTTTGGCTGGAAGATTGGGTATCGCAGTGCTTCCCACATGCTGGATATCAATTATCATCTTCCCCAGCGCTTTTTGCAATATCTTCCTTTCTTTCTTAAAAATCTCTGACCATTTTGGGTTATACGGAAATAGTTTAACTTTTCCTCGTTTTAGTCCAAGCATATTTCACTTCTTTGTTTCTTTATGTAAAGTATGCTTCCTGCACCACTTACAGAATTTCTTCAATTCTAACTTCTCCCCCACCATCTTCTTTGATTTGTGAGTGTAATAATTAATTCTTTTACAATCAGTACACATCATTTTTACAAATGGTTTTTTTCTTTTTGCCATAATATTTCGTAAGCCTGAGAGCGGATTTGCACCGCTGACCTCGTCTTTACCAAAGACGTGCTCTAACTAACTGAGCTACCCAGGCACCATTTTTTTATATAATTCTGAAAACTCATCTGTGGGTGGTGAGGGACTTGCACCCCCGAAGTCCGAAGACGCTAGTTTTACAGACTAGTGCGATAGCTGCTCCGCCAACCACCCAAGAGTGATATTTAATACTTTTATTAATTTACCTTATTTTTCTTAATATTTCAATATAAATATTATTTTTAAATAACTTTTTTGTGTTTTTCTCTCCACTCTTGAATCTTTTTATGATTACCAGACAGTAAAACCTTAGGTACTTTCCAATTCATCTTTTTTTTAGAGCTAAAAATCTCAGGTCGGGTATATTGAGAATACTCAATAAACCCTTTTTCTTTTGTTATCCTCTCTTTTAAAAGTTTGGGTTTGCCCAACACTCTTGGAATAAGCCTAGCTACGGTTTCAATTACTACCATAGATGGTAACTCTCCCCCCATTAAAACATAATTCCCTATTGATAACTTCATATCAGCTATATGTCTTGCTACCCTTTCATCCACTCCTTCATATCTACCGCAAATCATAATAACATGACTGAGTTTACTTAAAGAATAAGCTGTTTTTTGGTCAAACTGTTTTCCTCTTGGAGTAAATAAAATAATCTTCCTTTTTCTCTTATCTACTCTTTTTAATTTTTTAATGTCTCTGACTGCCTTGTAAATTGGTTCAACCTTTAAAACCATGCCTATGCCCCCTCCATAAGGTCTATCATCAACTGTTTTATGACGGTCAGGGGTCCATTTCCTTAAATCATGAAGTTTAACCTTGATTAATTTCTTTTTTTGAGCTCTGTTAATTAAACTGGCTCCTAAATAGGAGTCAAATATCTCTGGAAAAATTGTGATGATATCGAATCTCAACATATATCCTGAAAAAATTATCAGTTAAAAAGAAAACAGCGCTACTAATTAATATAATAGCACCGTTTCCTTTAAGAGTAAATCTAGGAAAGACTTATATTTTTAAGTCTTCTAGTCCTTCTTCAACTTTAGATTTCTTTCCCTGAGAAGCTCTGGCTCCTTCTGGTTCCTCAATCTTTAAATTCACCCTAGCGTGATTTTTAAGACCGACGATACGAACCAGGTTTCTGATAGCCCGAGCAGTAGATCCAGCCTTTCCAATGATCTGACCCATGTCTTCAGGGTTTACTTTTAAAGAAAGTAAAACTCCCATCTCGTCAACCCTACGGTCAACTTTGACATCATCTGGGTTATCAACCAAGGCCTTTATAATGAATTCAAGGAAATCTTTATCAGCTGTTCCTTTTGCCATAAATTCCTACAAGAATTAAGTGATTTTTGAGTAGCCCGACCTTTGCAGCCTACCTTACTCCAATCATTCGGAGAATCGGCTAAACTGAAAAAGCTACCAATACTGATATTATATTTATTATTTAAAATATGTCAAGGATTAATTCTAAAATAAATCCCTTCTTTTAATAACTTCTAAAAAATTAAAAAAAAGAGAAGGGTTTGGTTTTTTAATATAAAGTTAATTCTTCATGTAAATTATCTAGAGCTTCTTTCATCTTATTCACCATACTCCAATCGTCTGTTTCAGCCGTTACTAAAAAAGACGTGAATCCTAATTTTCCAAAATGGCGGAAAAGATTTTCAAATTCATTTTTTATCCTCCTTTTTAATTCTGGTGATGCTTTTTGAAAGATCCCTGCTGTATGTATGTCCAAATCTATATATACATCCTTTATTCTCTCTGCCATATCTTCTATTCCAGGTTTTTTAAAAATTTCTTGTTCTGGAAATACTTTAATTTTTATTTTAATTTTAATTACCTCCTTGGATAGTGGAATCTATCTACTAATTTATAGCTGACAAATTCCATCATCCAGGGATTTCCTTCTCTTTTTTATAAAGAACTGTCTGATTCTTCTCCTCTCCAAAAATTATTCTGTTTTTTCCTTTTTATCTTCTTCTTTCTTTGTATTAGATGCTTCTTTAGTCTGTTTTTGCCTCTCTTTTTTTTCTCCTGGAGCTGAAACCTCCTCTGGTTCCTTTGAGATTGAAACTTCTTTTACTTTTTCCTCTGGGACTTGAATTTCTTTTTTCTCTTCCTTCTTTTGTTCTTTGGGTTTCTCTTCTTGAGATGGAATCTCCCCTTCCTCTTTTTTCTCTTTCTTTTTTGCTTTCTTATGTTTTACAATTTTCTTTCCTTCAATAATCTTTTCTTCAACCAATAAATTATGAACCGTATCTGAGGGTTTGGCTCCCACCGACATCCAGTAATCAATCCTTTCCTTTCTCAACACCTTTTCTTTAGTTAAAGGATTTAAAAAACCAACCTCTTCTATAAAGCGGCCTCGTCTGGGAGGTTTCCTTTTGTCAATTACCACAATCTTGAAAGAAGGCTGATTTTTTTTACCGACACGAAACAAACGAATAACAAGCATATTACCATTTTTTAACTTCTAAAGCTTTTTTAGCTGCCTCATCCTCTGCTTCCTGCTTTGAAGAACCCTCACCTTCTGCTATTAATTCTTTTTCCAGAAAAACCCCGATAATGAAATGTTTGGCATGGTCAGGTCCCCACTCTTTCAATACTTTGTAAGTAGGGGTAATTTCCACCTTTTCCTGTGCTTCCTCCTGAAAAAGGGATTTGGCATCTTTATAAAGACCTTTTTCAATGATTAAGGGTAATTCCTTCATTAAATGTTTTTTAATTAAATCCCGACAGACTCCATATCCCTGGTCAAGATAAATGGCTCCAATCATGGCTTCAAAGGTATTGGCTAAAATATATTTCCTGGACTTACCAAGTTCTTTTGTCTCTCCCCTAGATAACAGTAAAAAATCATTAAAACCCAATTCATCGGCAATCTCTGAAAGTATCTTTGAATTGACCAGGGCTGCCCGCCAATTGGTTAGTTCTCCTTCTGATTTTTTAGGATATTCTTTGTAAAGCTCTTCGGTCACAACCAACTCCAATACAGCATCTCCTAAAAACTCCAGTCTTTCATTGTGAAACAAAGGAAAATCTGGATTTTCGTTTAAATAAGAACGGTGGACAAAAGCCTGAGTCAAGAGATCCTTGTTTTTAAATTTAATCTTTAATTTTTTTTCAAAAAGGGAGAAATCTTTCATCTTGTTGTTCATTGTTATTTCTTGGGTTTTTGTTCTTTTTCAGAAGAAGAAATAAGTTCAAAGACCGTTCCCAGGACCCCGTTTATAAATTTTCCTGAATTTTCACCTCCAAAGGATTTTGCCAATTCAATTGCCTCATTAATGGCTACCTTGGGAGGAACAGCTTTTCTATCTTCGTATAACAACTCGTAAATCCCGATTCTCAGGATATTTCTATCAACAATGGAAATCTGCTGCAGAGGCCATTGAGGAGCAGCCTTTGTAATGATCTCATTAATCTCTTTTAAATGCTCAACCACTCCTGTTACCAGTTCCCAGACAAATCCTTGATCCTCTAATCCTGGACCAAACTCCTTTAAATTCTTTTCAACGATTTTGTCCAAATCCAGTTCTTTATTGCTAAAATCCCATTCATAAAGGGATTGCATAGCGATACTTCGTGATAAGTGTCTTGAAGCCATATGTGATTTATCTTTTAGATAACTGCTTCCAGTCCAAGGGTTTCTTCTTTTGGGTTTCTTTGTCTTTTTCCTTCATTTCTTTTTCTCTTTTCTTCCTTTCTTTTTTGGTCATTTTACCAAGAATGTTTACAATCTCCCTCCCTTTATAATACCCGCAATAAGAACAAAGGGTATGGGGTAATAACAATTTACCACATTTTGGACATCTGGCTAAAACAGGTTTCTTTAAAAAAATATGGAGTCTTCTTTTATCCCGTTTTGACTTTGTCGTTCTCTTCTTGGGTACAGCCATTAAATTAAAAGTTAATTTTATATTCTTACATTATTTTTTATAAAAATCAAGTTTATCAATTTAATGAAGCAATCTTTGCACTGGTTTGAAACTCTTTCTGTGAATATTACAGGGCTTGTATTTCTTTAACATCTTAAGATGAAGCTTGGTAGCATATCCTTTATGTTTTAGGAATCCATATCTAACGTATTTTTTATCCCACCTTTGCATTATCCTGTCCCTGCTTACCTTAGCTATAATGGATGCTGCCGCACAGGAAAAAACCTTATTATCAGCTTTAATAATTGATTTCTGAGGAATATCCAAATCAAGTTTTATTCTCCCGTCTAAAATTAAAAAACCAACTGAATCTGATTTTTTCTGTTGTTTCTTTTTTAATTTCTTTCCCAGATTCTTAATAGCTCTTTTCATTGCCAATTTGGTGGCTTCCAGGATATTGATTCTATCAATGACTCTTTCTGAAACCCTGCCTATTCCCCACTCTATCTGGGAATGATTCACTAAAATTTTATACAGCTCCCTTCGTTTTTTTTCTGAAAGCTTTTTTGAATCGTTTACTTTTAATTTTGAATTTTTAATTCTGAATTTTGAATTGACCATAACTGCTCCAGCCAACACAGGTCCTGCCAAGGGTCCTCTTCCTGCCTCGTCTAATCCAACCACTCTTTTAAATCCCTTTCTCCATAACTTTTTTTCTTCAGAAAAATTTGGGTACTTCATTCCTTAATTATATTAAAATTTGAAACTAATAAAAGATATCTGATAATTTTTAAAATTTGACTTGGAAGACCCAAAAAAGTAAAATGATACAATGCTCGCCCTGAGCGAGCTAAACTTTATATAATGACATGGATAAAAAATTTACCCATCTCCACGTTCATAGTCATTATTCCCTGCTCGATGGCCTTCCAAAAATCGATGAACTTTTGGATTACGTAAAAGAACAGGGAATGGATTCTGTTGCCATAACCGATCATGGGGTTCTTTACGGGGCAGTTGAATTTTACAAAAAGGCAAAGAAAAAAGGAATAAAGCCCATAATTGGTTGTGAAGTATATATGGCCCTGGAAAGCATGCATCAAAAAAGGCCAAACATTGATAATAGAAGATATCATTTGGTTTTATTGGTTAAAGACAAAACAGGTTATAAGAATCTGGTAAAACTCTTAACAAAAGCCCATCTGGAAGGTTTTTACTACAAACCCAGGATTGATGAAGAACTATTATCCCGCTATTCAGAAGGACTTATTGGTTTATCAGCCTGTATCCAGGGAAAAATACCCCAGTTAATTCTAGCTAAAAAACCTGAGACAGCTAAAAAAGCTGCTTTAAAATATCAGGAGATTTTAGGCAAAGGAAATTTTTATTTAGAACTACAACACCATCCCAATCTAAGAGAGCAAGGTATTGTCAATCAGGGTCTTATTTTAATATCAAAAGAATTAAACATTCCCCTGGTAGCTACAAATGACTCTCATTATTTAAGACCAGAGGATGCAGAGGCCCAGGATATCTTAATGCTTATTAATACTGGATCTGACCCCAATGACCCGGAAAGACTGACCATGAAAGCAGATGATTTTTCTTTAAGGCTTCCTGAAAAAATGATTGAAGATTTCAAGGATATACCCCAAGCTATTGAAAATACACAAAAGATAGCACAAAGCTGCAATTTTGATTTTGTTCTCGGAAAAACAAAACTGCCTCATTTTGAAACGCCAAACAACCAAACGCCTGGTGAATATATTAAGCACTTATGTCTTCAGGGAGTAAAGAAAAAGTTTGGGCCTCTGGCAAAAAAAGAGGTCCTAGACAGATTAAACTATGAATTAGACATGATTGATAAAATGGGTTTTTCTTCTTATTTTTTGATTGTCCAGGATTTTGTTAATTGGGCAAAAGAAAAAAGAATTGTGGTGGGTCCAGGCAGGGGTTCTGTCGGGGGATCATTGGTATCTTATGTTTTAGGCATTACAACTATTGACCCTTTGAAATATAATCTCTTATTTGAAAGATTTCTTAATCCTGCCCGCATATCAATGCCTGATATTGATTTGGATTTTACCGACAGAAGAAGGGATGAAGTAATTGAATATGTGGCTGAAAAATACGGAAGAGACCGGGTAGCCCAAATCATTACTTTTGGAACAATGGCTGCCAGGGCGGCTGTAAGAGATGTTGGAAGAGCCCTTAACTATGCTTATAGCTATTGTGACAGGGTTGCAAAAATGATTCCTTTTGGTTCTACCCTTGATGAAACCCTGGCAAAGATTCCTGAATTCAGACAACTTTATGAAACAGATCCTAAAGCAACAAAGCTTATTGATTTTGCAAAAAAAATGGAGGGTGTAGCCAGACATGCCTCAACCCATGCCTGCGGAGTGGTAATTTCAAAAGAATCCTTAGATAATGACATTCCCTTACAGCATCCCACTCAGAATGATTCAACTATTGTTACCCAATATGAAATGCATTCAATAGAGGATCTGGGTTTCCTGAAGATGGATTTCCTGGGACTGAAGAATCTAACCATTATTGAAGATACCTTAACAAGAATCTATGTTGTTAGAAAGAAAAAGAAGATTGACATTGAGAATATCCCTCTCAACGACAAAAAAACCTATCAATTATTGCAAAAAGGAAAAACAGTCGGAGTTTTTCAATTAGAATCAGCTGGTTTTCAACGATACTTAAAACAATTAAAACCAACTGAATTTGAAGACATCATAACCATGGTTGCTCTTTACCGACCAGGTCCCATGTCTCTTATTCCTGAATATATTGCCAGAAAAAAAGGAAAAAAACAGGTGGAATATTTACATCCTAGCTTAAAAGAGATTCTGGAAAAAACCTATGGCCTGCTCATATACCAGGAAGACCTAATGCTCATTGCCCAAAAATTGGCAGGTTTCACCCTTTCTGAAGCAGACATCTTGAGAAAGGCTGTTGGAAAAAAGATTAAATCCCTGCTTATGGCTCAAAAAGAAAAACTAATCCAGGGAATGATGAAAAACGGAATAGAACAAAGGATTGCCCAGAAGATATGGCAATGGATTTTACCCTTTGCCAGCTACGGATTTAACAGAAGCCACTCCTGCGCCTATTCCACTATTGCTTATCAAACAGCTTATCTTAAAGCCCATTTTCCAGTAGAATTTATGGCTGCTCTTTTAACCTCAAGCAAGGCTGATGTGGAAAGGATTGGATTTTTAATGCAGGAATGCAAAAGAATGGACATTGAAATCCTGGCTCCTGATATAAACCAGAGCTGGAGAAACTTCACGGTTATTCCTAATAAAAAACAAATCCGTTTCGGATTGTTGGCCATTAAAAATGTTGGTTCAAATATTGTGGAATCCATAGTCCAGGAGAGAAAAAATAAAGGTTTCTTCCAGTCAATAGATGACTTTATCTTAAGGATAAGTTCAACTGATTTAAACAAAAAATCCCTGCAAAGCCTTATTAAAGCCGGTGCCTTTGACAAACTGGCTGAAAGAAACCTGCTTTTATTCAACATAGAAAAGATTCTAGATTGCAGCCGGGAAAATCAAAAAATATTAACCACAGGGCAGAAAGGGCTCTTTGAGGGAATGAAGTTTAACAATAAGCTTCATCTTCAACCTATTGAGGCTGCTACCAAAAGACAAAAACTGGCCTGGGAAAAAGAACTGTTAGGACTTTTTGTCAGTTCCCATCCTTTGGAAGATTTCCAGGATATCTTAGAAAAAAAAGCAACTAAAATTTCCAGTCTGGTCCCTGCTTTAACAAACCGTCACGTTAGGATTGGAGGAATTATTTCAAGGATAAAAAAGATTATTACCAAAACCGGAAGACTCATGTTTTTTATGACTTTGGAGGACTTATCCGATAGAATTGAGGTTGTGGTATTTCCAACAATAATTGAAAAGAATCCCACTGCTTTCAAGGAAAATAAAATCGTTCTGGTTTCAGGAAGGGTTGATAGACGAAGCGAAACCCCAAAGCTCATCTGTGAAAACATTGAAGAGATTATGGAAGCCTGATGCTTGACAAGATTTTTATTCCCTCTAAAATTAAAATCAGGATGTCAAAGAATCTAAGCAATAGAATTACAACTACCACTACAACCTCTTAAATGTCTGGTTTGGGAATTTTAAACAATTCTTTAAGCTAGACTCTTGAAAAAAAGAGGTTTTTATTTTTAAAA
This sequence comes from bacterium, assembly GCA_030665965.1. GTDB lineage: Bacteria > Patescibacteriota > Minisyncoccia > Minisyncoccales > JANBVM01 > DAOUYT01. The sequence goes on along the minus strand of DAOUYT010000001.1, from coordinate 15,401 downwards.
GGTCAATTTTTATAGTAAAATAAACTAATAAAATCATGGCTAAAATTGAAACAATCCGTCATTCACTCTCCCATGTAATGGCTCATGCTGTCCAGGAATTATTCCCTGGGGTAAGATTTGGCATAGGACCTGCAATTGAAAATGGATTTTATTATGATTTTGGTTTCCCCAGAGAAGCTTTAACCCCAGATGCTTTACCAAAGATTGAAAAAAAGATGAAAGAACTCATTAAAAAAAATATCTCCTTTAAGAAGAGAAGATTGTCAAAACAAGAAATCAATAAAATCTTCAAGAAACAACCATATAAACGAGAGTTGATGAAAAAATTACCAAAAGGTAAGTTAACCTTTTATGAAAGTGGTAATTTCATAGATTTATGCCAGGGTCCCCATGTTAAATCAACAAAAGAAATCAATCCCAATGCTTTCAAGATAACAAAGATTGCAGGGGCTTACTGGAAAGGAAATGAAAAGAATCCCATGCTGACCCGGATTTACGGAATCGCTTTCAAAACAAAGAAAGAATTAGACAATCATGTTTTCAAATTAAAGGAAGCTGAAAAAAGAGACCACCGGATTTTGGGTCAGAAATTAAAGCTGTTTTACTCTGACGAGGAGGTTGGGGCTGGACTCCATATATGGTATCCCAATGGAGCTATCTTGATAAAGATTATTCAAGACTATATGTACAAAGAATTAACCTCTCAAGGATATCAATGGCTGGTCTCGCCCCATATCGGAAAATTAGAGCTCTGGAAAAAATCTGGTCACTGGGACTTTTATAGAGAAAATATGTACTCCCCAATGAAGGTTGAGAAAGAACAATACATATTAAAACCCATGAATTGTCCTTTTCATGTAAAAATCTATCAATCTGAAATCAGAAGCTATAAAGAACTACCCATTAAATACGCAGAATTTGGTACGGTTTACCGTTATGAGAAATCTGGAACCTTACATGGTTTGACAAGGGTAAGGGGTTTTACCCAGGATGACGCCCATGTCTGGTGCACCCAAGATCAGTTAGCTGAAGAGGTTATAAAACTCTTGAAACACAGTCTAAAAATCTTAAGGGCTTTTGGTTTTAAAGAGTTTGATATTTATCTTTCCACCCGTCCTATAAAATATGTCGGAACAAAAAAGGGCTGGGAAAAAGCAACGAATGCTTTAAAATACGTATTAAAAAAAGAGGGGTTAAAACACTACCTTGACAAAGGAGGAGGATCATTTTATGGACCCAAGATAGATATTAAGATAAAGGACTCTTTGGGAAGAGAATGGCAGTGTACAACAATCCAGGTTGATTTCAATCTGCCTGAAAGATTTGACATGTCATATATTAATAAAAAAGGAAAGAAAAAAAGACCCTATATGATCCATCGGGCTCTGCTTGGATCTTTTGAAAGATTTATCGGGGTCTTATTGGAAAATTGGGCAGGTAATTTGCCTTTGTGGTTGGCTCCTGAACAGATATGGGTAATACCAGTAGGCTCCCAACATAGAAAATACGCAAAAGAAGTTGCAAAAAAACTTCTATCAGATAACTTCCGATGTAAACTTAAAGATGAGAATGAAACCGTATCCAAGAAAATCAGAAACGGAGAACTCAAAAAAATACCTTACCTTTTGGTAGTGGGCGACAAAGAAATGAAAACAAAATCAGTAAGACCAAGATATAAAGGAAAAGACTTGGGGAAAATAAAGTTGACAGGTTTTATCAAAAAGGCGAAAATAGAAATTGATAAGAAAAAATAACATAATAATACTATGCGAAAAACAACCAAATACCTTTTGGCTTTAACAGCCTTAACTCTACTCCTTGTGGGGAGCTTTGTTTCAGCTCAAGATACATCACAAGTCATTGAACAAGTTAATCTTGACGAGGATGTTCAGCCAGCTGACCTGGAAGTTGGTGAACCTGCAATATTACCCGACAGCCCCTTTTATTTTTTGAGAGACTGGGGAAGAGAAATCAGGGCTTTCTTTACTTTCAACTCAGTGGCAAAAGCAGAACTGAGAGAAAGATTTGCAAATGAAAGATTGATGGAATTAAAGAAAATGGTTGAGATAAAAAGAAATCCAGAAAGCTTAAAAAAGGCTGCTGAAAAGTATAGAAATGAAATGGAAAAAGTTGAAAGATATACAGAAAGAATAAGGGAAACAGCCCAGGAAAATGAAAGAATAGGAACCTTTTTAGATAAATTTACCCAACATCAGTTTCTTCACGAAAAACTGCTTTTAAAACTACAAGAGCAGGTACCTGTTGAAGCCTTTGAAAAGATAAAACAAGCCAGGGAAGAACACTTAGAAAGATTTAACAATGTAATGTTAAAACTTGAAGATAAAGCTAAAATCCCTGATAGATTGGTAAACAATTTAGAAAAATTAAAAGGCAGTAAATTTAAAGACTTCAAAAACCTGGAGGTTCTCAATGAATTTAAAAAAAGGCTTCCAGAAGACATACAAGAGAAAATTGAACAAAAAAAAGAAGAGATAATAGAAAGATTACGCCAGAGTTTAGAAGCGCTTCCTCCAGAAGAGCAAGAACAATTTAAACAATACATAGAGAGGATAAGCGGAGATAAATTAAACCAATTGGATATATTGGGTTATCTTGAAGGAAAAGAACTTTCAGAAAGATTAAGAACAATTATTAAACAAGCAAGAGAAATAAACGTTGAGAGAATAAAAAACAAATATAAAGAAATGATAACACCAGAAAAGACCCAAGAACAGATTAATCGAGCTGAACAAATATTAGAAAAAGCCAAGTCCTTAATCCTTGAAAAAGAGATTGCAAAAGAAGAAATGCCTGCTGTCTATCGACTGGTAGAAGAAGCTCAAGAAAATTTAGAGGCTGCTAAAAAATACTATGAGGAGGGAAATTACGGAGCTGCTTTCGGTCAAACAACAACATTTGAATCTTTGTCTAAAAATGCCATTAGAATTATGGCAGTAAGAGCAGGCTTTGAAGAGACTGCAGAATCTCAGGCTATAATCTGTACAGATATTGAAGCTCCTGTTTGTGGAACAGACGGAAACACCTATCTCAATATCTGTGAAGCAAAAAAACAAGGAGTTGCAATTGCCTATCGGGAAGTATGTAGAGCTGAAATACGCTGTGCCATAGAAGGACAAAGAGTGAACCGGAACCCTCTTCTTGGCGCAATTTCTCAGTTGTGCTGTGAGGGTCTGGAAGAAATCAGGGTAGCCAGGACTTACAGCATCTGTAAAAAACCAGGGGTTTCTTTTCAGTGCCAGACAGATGAAGATTGTCCCCTTTCCCGCTGTATAGGAGAAACCTCAAAATGTGTTGAAGGTAAATGCATAGTGCCTCTTTGTAAAGAACCTCAAGTCTGTATTCAGGTTATTACTCCAGCTAAAGACCCTATAACAAATGAATGTAAGGAATTCCCAACCCCCTGTGATGTTCCAAAATCATGGACAAGAGTCAATAGCTGTCCTCAATTACAGTTAAAGCTAAAATCATCTTTACAGACACAAGAAGGGGCCAAAGAATAAAGGGAAAGTTTTGAAAAATAATAGAAAACAGCCTTGTCAGGGGCTGTTTTTCTGTTATAAAGAAAATGATATGAAAAAATACCTTATTGTTACTTACGGATGTCATATGAATAAATCTGACTCTGAAAGACTTGCCTCTGTGATAGAAAAAATGGGATATAAATCAGCTTCAACAATAAATGAGGCTGATTTGATTATTGTCAATATGTGTTCGGTAAGACAATCAGCTGTCGATAGGATTTACGGTCTTTCCCAAAAGTTTAAGGGTTTAAGAAAAAACAAACAGGCTATTAAAACTATCTTAACAGGATGTTTTTTAAAAAAAGACTTTAGAAGATTTAAAGACTTCTTTGACTTTATTCTCCCTGTTAAAACCTTAAAGTACTGGCCAGAGATATTAAAAAGAAAAAGTTATTTCCTTTATTTAAACCAAAGAGACTCTCAATTCAATGAAAAATTTGACGCAAATTATCTTAATATCTCTCCGCAATACTCCAAAGATTTTTCCACCTTTATCCCTATTTCAACAGGTTGCAATAATTTATGCAGTTATTGTGTTGTTCCTTTTACCCGCGGTCCTTTGATCTGCCGATGCCATAAAGACATATTAAAGGAAGCTGAAAACTCAATTAAAAAAGGTGTCAAAGAAGTCTGGCTTTTAGGCCAAAATATTAATGATTATCAATCCCCAAGTAATTCTTCAATAAATTTCCCTGAGATATTGGAAATGATAAATAATATACCAGGTAATTTCTGGGTCAGGTTTACAAGCTCCAATCCTAAAGATTTCTCTGAGGAATTAATTGAAAAAATATCAAGATGTAAAAAGATAACAGAATATCTAAACCTTCCTGTTCAATCAGGAGACGATAAGATTTTAAAAATGATGAATCGGCAATATAACATTAAAGGATACAAGGCTTTGGTAAAAAAGATTCGTCAAAAAATACCAGATATTAGCTTATCAACCGATGTTATTGTCGGTTTTCCAGGAGAAACTAAAAAACAATTTAAAAATACAATGAAACTCTTCAAAGAGATTAAGTTTGATATGGCATATATCTCCCAGTATTCTCTAAGACCTGCAACCAAAGCAGCTTTAATGCAAGATAACGTTCCTAAAAAAGAAAAGGAGCGAAGATGGAAAACCCTGACAGTAGTATTAAGCAAAACTGCTTTAAAAAACAATAGAAAATATCTTAAAAAACAAGTGGAGGTTTTAGTGAATGAACAAAAGAAAGGCTTTTTATACGGTAAAACCAGAACCCATAAAACAGTAAAAATCAAAATGCCAGACAAAACATTAACCAGCAGTTTAATTGGTCGCTTCTTGAAAGTGAAAATTATTGATGTCCTGCCCTGGGGACTAAAGGGAATTTTAAAGAGTAAAGTTTAATTCCTGGAAGATGAAAAACAACAAATTACCAAAATTAATCGTCATATTAGGACCTACAGCTACCGGAAAAACAGGCTTGGCAATAAAATTAGCCAAGAAATTTAAAGGAGAAATTGTTTCAGCTGATTCAAGACAGATTTATAAAGAAATGACTGTTGGAACAGCAAAACCAACCAAAAAAGAAATGAAAGCTATCCCCCACCACTTAATTGATATCATTTATCCAAACGAAAAATTTAATGTGGCCCTGTATAAAAAAATGGCTATTCAGACCATTAAAGACATTCAAAAAAAGAAAAAGATTCCTTTTTTAGTTGGAGGAACAGGCCTCTACATTCAGTCAATCATTGATAATGTCATCTTCCCAGAGGTTTCACCCCAAAAAGAGATAAGGAAAGAGTTAATGGAAAAAACCAAGGAAGAATTGTTTAAGATTTATAAGAAATTAGACCCCAGAGGAGCAGAATTCATTGATAAAGAAAACAAAAGAAGATTAATCAGGGCAATTGAGGTTTGTAGGGTAACAAAAAAACCATTTTGGGGACAGAGAAAGAAAGGAAAACCTCTTTTCAATATTCTCCAGATTGGAATAAAGTTATCGAAAGAGGAATTAAAAAAAAGAATCTCAAAAAGAACAAAAAGTATGTTTAAATCAGGATTGGAAAAAGAGGTTGAAGATTTAAGGAAAAAATACGATAAACTTCTTTTACTCCAAACAATTGGCTATCTAGAATGGCCTTCTTTTCCTCTTACAACAAAGGAAAACAAGGAAGTAAAAAAAACCATTAAATATCACACCTTACAATTTTCCAAGAGACAAATGACCTGGTTTAAAAGAGATAAAAGAATTCATTGGATAAAAAAATACCCGGAGGCTGAAAACTTAGTAAAAGAATTTTTAAAAAATTAAGTTTTGAGCTTTTTCTCTATTTCTTTTCGAGCAGTTTCAGGATCTATTCTTCCTTTTTCTTTTGCCATCATCTGCCCTATTAAAAACTCAAGGGCATTTTTCTTTCCTTTTATATAATCTTTAACTGCTTTTGGATTCTCTGAAATTACTTCACTGGCAGTATCTGTAATCACAACCCCATCGGTTATCTTAGATAATCCTTTTTCTTCAATAATTTGAGAAGGATCAGCTGCAGTTTCAAACATCTCTAAAAGAACGGTCTTGGCAATTTTGCTTGATATTTTTTTACCCTCTAATAAAGAAATGAATTCGGCAAAGTTTTCCGGAGTAATCAAAAAATCTTCATCAGAAATACCGGCTTCTTTTAATAACCCCTGTAAATCACTAATCATATAATTGGTTGCCAAAGTTATTAAAGCAGAGAGTTTTTCCCTGGATATCCTTGATTCAAATTCGCTAACCACCTTTTCAAAATACTCTCCCAAATCTTTATTTTGAACGAAAAATTCAACTGCTTCTTTACCCAGTTTATATTCTTTGGCCAACCTTTCTCTTCTGGCTTGAGGTAACTCAGGAATCTCGCTCTTGATTCCTTTAATATCTTCTTTTGTGAAATGAAGTGAAGGTAAATCAGGTTCAGGGAAATAACGGTAATCATGAGCTTCCTCTTTTTTTCTTTGAGAAAATGTTATCTCCTTTACAGCATTCCAGCCTCTTGTTTCTAGTAAAACTTTCTTTCCTCCTTGTAAAATTTTTGTCTGTCTTTCAATCTCGTAATCAATTGCTCTCTCTACTGCTTTAAAAGAATTAAGGTTTTTAACCTCTACCTTGTTACCCAAAGGTTGAGTCCTGGATTTTGCATCTTTAGGAGAGAGTGAGATGTTAGCTTCTACCCTCATTTGTCCTTTTTCCATATCAGCATCAGACACACCAAGATATCGAAAAATCAGTTGAAGCTCTTGGGCAAACCTTCTCGCTTCCAAAGCAGAAGTAATATCAGGTTCAGTAACCAATTCCATTAAAGGAATGCCTGCTCGATTAAAATCCACCAGGCTGTAATCTTTACCCTGAGGATGAATAAGTCTCCCTGTATCTTCTTCTAAATGAACCCTGGTCATTTTAATCTTCCTCTTCCCTATCTGCAAAAATCCCTTTTTACAAAGAGGCATGTCATACTGAGATATTTGATATCCCTTTGGCAGGTCTGGATAAAAATAATTCTTTCTATCAAATTTTGAAGCTGTTGATGCTTCACAATTCAATGCCAAGCCTGTTTTTATAACCTTTCTCACGGCTTCCTTATTTATTACTGGAAGTGTTCCTGGATGCGACAGACATATGGGACATACATTAACATTAGGATGCCTTTCATCAGGGTCATTCAAGCAAGAACAGAACATTTTTGATTTAGTCTTCAGTTCGATATGCACTTCGAGCCCAACAATTGTTTTATACATAAATTTAATTTAAAAATTATTTTAACCCATTGGGATTAATCTATTTCTAATTCTAATATTTTCCAGAATCTCATTAATACATCCTTTTGTTGATTTATTAATTTCATGCTCCCAAAATCTAAAAACTTTATAGCCATTTTGTTTTAAAATTTTATTTTGTTGTTCATCTCTCTTTTTTACTTTAGGTAAGTTATGCCAATAGTCTCCGTCTGTGTAAATTACTATTTTATATCTCGGTAAATAAAAATCTACTACGGTAATGTTATATAAAGGAACTTGTTTTTGGTAATAAATATTATTTCTTTTTAGCTCTCTTTCCATTTCTAATTCAATAAAAGTATCTTTTCTTTTCATCTTCCCCGACGCTAATTGTTCTATTGTTGCTTTTCTTAATTTCTTTTTAGTTTCTGATGTATGATGTTTTCCTTTCATGACTGATGGCCTTCCCTTTAATGCCTCGCTTACACTTCTTACAAGATCGTCTTTCCGCAATCTTTTATAGACTGTCCCGGGACTACAATTAAATATTTTAACAATTTCAGAAATAGTTAATTTTTTATTAACGTACAAATCTTTTAATTTATCTTTAGAAATTTGAATCTTATATTTTCCTTTCCTTAATTCATTTCTCCATATTGGAATATTATATTGGTTTAATCTGTTTAAAATTGTTACTTCACTACAATTAAATTCTCTTGCAATTTGATAAATAGTCATCTTTTTACTACGGTATAAATACTCTAATCTATTCCGAGGGATATCTATCCTTATTCTTCTTATAGAAACATCGCAGCGACGGAGTCTTCTTACTATTGTTGCTCTACTACAATTAAATTTTCTAGCAATTTCTTTGGTATCTAATTTTTTATTTAGATAAAAACATTTTAATAATTCTTTTGGTATTTTAACCTTATACTTCTTTTTACTCGCTTCGCTTCTTGTCCTGACTTCAATATTGAATTGGCGCAATTTTGTCCATATCGTACTTTTACTACAATTAAACATTTTCGCAATTTTATCAAGACTTAGTTTTCTATTAACATATAATTCTTTTAATTTATCCTTTGTTATATCTGCTCTTTTAATCTTATACCTTATCGGAATATTATATCCGTATAATCTGCTAAAGATTGTTCTTTTACTACAATTAAATTCTTTTGCAATCTGAATGGGAGATAATTTTTTAACAACATATAAATACCTTAATCTGTCCTTAGGTATTTTAATAATCCTATGTCTAGCCATTTTCTTTTTCTAAATTTATTCTTTAAAATGAATTTAATCTTAAATTATTTTTCAAGCTCTTTTATTATCTTTATCCCGGAACTGGTACCAATAATGTCAGCTCCAGCTTTCACAGCTGCCTTAACATCGCTTAAGGTTCTGATTTTTCCTGAAGCTTTAATTGAAAGACCAGGAGCTGATTTTTTCATTATTTTCAGATGATAGACTTTTTCTTTTATTTCTCGATTTTCCAAAGGGTCTTTTGAGGTGGCTGTTTTAACACAAAAAGCTCCAGCTTTCTTAACAATTTTAGAAGCTTTCTTAATCTCGTCATCTGTCAGATAACCTGAACCAATGATTACTTTTGTGGGTAAAATACTACAAATTCCTTTCAAATCTTTTAAAACCTTATCATATCTCCCATATTTTAAATCAACAATATTCATTACTACATCCAGCTCATCTGCTCCATGTTTCTTTGTTTTTTTACATATTCTCATTCTTTTTTGATGAGGGCTTAAACCCATGGGAGCATCAATTAAAACAACTATTTTAACCTTGGTTCCCTCTAGTTGTTTTTTGGCTAATCTCACCCATTTGGGATTGACACACACTGATCTGAAACCATACTGTTTTGCCTCCTGACAGGTCTCTTTAATGTCTTTGGCTTTTGCTTCAAGCTTGATATTGGTGTGGTCAATGATTCTGGCAATATTTTTTTTGTTTATCTTTTTCATAAATTTAGCTTTTTATTTAATATATTCTTTATTTGTTCAAAAACTTTTTCAATGGATTTTTCTCCATCGATAACATAAATATTCTCAAATCGATCTGGCAAGATTTCATAAGTTTGCCAAACCATAGCTAACTTTTCTTTTTCTTCAAAAAGGGTCATTTTAATATTTCTCTTTGCAGCCCTTTTAATACAAATTTCAGGATTCACCTTTAAAAGGAAAATTATATCAGGAAATAAGAATTGGCTGTTAATCTCAATTAACCATTTCAAATCAAGGCCTTCAGATGTTCCATAAGCAAGGGAAGAGAGAAAATAACGGTCAGAAATAACTGTTTTTCCTTGTTTTAAAGCAGGAATAATGGTTTTTTCCAGATGTTCCTTTCTATCTTGAACAAACAATTCTTGTAGTTCCTGGGGAGGTATTTTTAATTCTTTCCTCAAAACCTTTCTAATCTTTCTGCCTACTTCAGAATCTAAGGTAGGTTCCTTTGCAAGAAGAATATTATATCCTTTTTTCAATAAAAAATCCTTTAAAAGCCCTGACTGGGTTGATTGCCCTGAGCCATCCAATCCTTCAAAAACAATAAATTTTCCAGGAAAAGTATTCTTCTCCATTGTTTTATTATACACATATTATAACACAAAAACTGCCCATATTAATAGACAGTTTTTGTTTTAATCTTCTTTTTCTTTAATTTTCTTTTTCAAAACCACAATCTATGATTATGGGCTTGAAAAAAAGCGGAAAAAAGAAAGAGAAAATAATTATTTTCTCGATATAGTTCTTTTTTCCCTATATATAAAATAAATCTAGAAACCACCAACATTTAGCTATTCAGATATCTATTCCTCTCTTTTTAATAGCTTCGTTAAGTTTTCGAACTATTTCATGAAATACCACAGGAATCTCAGGATCCATTGCTTTTATCTGATTCTGACAATCGGACCAGATTCTTCTAATCTGAGATTCAGAATAAGGTTTCAAGCGCTTATCTACAGAAGTAAGCCATATGTTATCTTCTTCTCTATTGGGAAAGAAGATTTTGATTGAGGTGCCCTTGGTAAATTCATTTGTTTTTATAGCTACCTTCTCAATTTTTCTAGTCTCTTTAATTTCCTTTCTTTCTTTAATTTCTGTTTTTTTCCTTTTTTTCCTAAACATTTTTATCCTTAACCTCCACATTTTTAATTGTAATTTTAATCTATCTACTTTTACCCCATCTTTTAGTTTTTGTCAAACCTAAAACCCGAGCCAAATGCTCGGGCCCGAAATGGTGGGGACGACGAGACTCGAACTCCTAAAACTTAATTCCCTAATAGTAAGTTTTTTTATTCTTAAAGATTAAATTTCCTTTTTACTTCCTCAAACATGTCTTTATAAATATGCATACTTACAGAAAAATGGGTATAGGTTCCTGTTTCAACCCCCAATTCATCAGCTATATGTTTCTGGAGATTGGTAAGGGCATAGGCATTTTCAGGCCAGGCATTATATAAATCATTGGTTTTCATTACAATAAACATGTGCAATTTCCCATCAACCAGTTGAGGATAAACCAAAACCACACAGGGAGAAGAGGTGTCTTCTCTCTTAGGTCCAAATTTCATCAAATCCCTGTAAGGAATCCAGGTATGAAGAACAACTGTCCGACGGGTTGGATCTTTCTTTAAAATCTTAATTGCTTTTTCCACCTGGTCAATTCTCTCAACCAGACATTTACCGTCAGGAGAAACCTTTCTTACCTCCTGTTCCAGTTCTTCTTTTGATTCTGTAATACTGGGCAAAAAAGCCCTCACCCGGCAATCAGGATAACAACGAAGCCGAGAAAAATAGGTATAATCAAAGCTATTTTCTTTTTCTTTTCCGCTCCCAAAAAGCAGTTTTTTGGAATAGTCATCAGCCTGTTCTTTTTTAACATTGGATTTCAAAGAAAGTCTTGGCTCTGAAAAAGGCTCTGACACCTTTATCATCAAAGGCAAATCCCTTGTTTCAATTTTATATTCAGGGGCCTGAACATAACGATTATGTCCTTCTTTCATTATTAAGATACAGGCTCTTTCCCATGCCTGACCTAAATTTTTAGCTGCAATTATTTTTGTTTGATACATATTTTTAATCAAACCAACCGTATTCATTGGTTGACTCTTGTTTTTTAAGCTTTTTAATTTTTAATTCCTTGTCCTGTTCAAAATCAAGGTTTTCCCTTAAAGCTATTTCTGCTTTTTCAAGTTCTCTTCCCAAATACATGGAATGCTCCAAAGACTGTTCAAACTCTCCTATGAGTTTTAATCTGGCAATGGTATCACAGATTTCCTTGGCATTCTTGCCAATAATTCTTTTGTTGATCTCCCCTTTTATATAATGATCAACCATAATCTTGGTTCTTTCATTATTAAGGGAGATTACAAAATAACCTTTAGGGTCAGCAATCCATTTTGCTGGTTTAGCTTCAATCTCCTCTATTTTTTTAATTTGAACAGCTTCACCTTTAAACTCCTCTGTTTTTCCTTCTAATAATTTATCTACCATTGCTTCAATTTTTTGGCTGTTGGTCTCCCCTGCCATATTGATTATCTCTACCTGTTCCCTGAACCTTTCAATTAGTTCTTCGTCAATATTTCTTAAATAAGGCATGTTGCCTGCAGCTCCAATGATTCTCTTATCTTGGTCAATGCCATTTTTCTTTAAAGATTCAATTGCCTGGGAGATAAAATGACCCTTTGATTTCTTTCCGCAAAGAATCAAATACCTTATATTAGGATTGGAAACTATATTCTGGATTATCTTTTCAATGCCAATGTTCTCTGTAACACACTTTCCAATAATTGCTATTTTTTTAAGGTCAATCTCTATGTCATCAATACTGGCATTGGTACAAACTGCAATAGGAGAGGTCTTGTTTCCCACTTTATATCTTCCCTCTACCTTGGGCCAATCATTCATATTTTTTCAAGCTTGCTTTCTTCCGGGGATTTTGTTCCTAAATATTTTGCCCCTTTCTTTTTGTAATAAGGAATCTCAGCTGATGAAGAAAGCAATTCAAAAACCAACTGGCAGATCCTTGTTCCAGGATACAAAAGAACGGGCATCATTCCAATATTCTCCATCTCAAGATTAATTCTTCCCCTAAATCCGGCATCAACATGTCCGGCAGTGGAATGAACAACAATTCCCAGTCTTCCAATGCTGCTCCTTCCATCAACCCTGGCTGCCACGCCATCGGGCAGAGAAATCTCCTCTAAGGTCACCCCTAAAATAAATTGGCCTGGCTGGAAAACAAAAGGTTCTTTATCTTTTATCTTTATCAAATGGGTTATATTCTTAAAAGTCTTTGGATCTTTGGTATCAATAAACGGTTTTTTTACGTGGTTAAAAACCCTGAATTCATTTCCCAGTCTTAAATCTAAAGAAGCTGAACCTAACTGTTTTTTAAAATCAGGTTCGGGTTTAATTTTAATCTTACCCATTTTAATATATTTTTTGATGTCTCTGTCAGAAAGAATCATATAAATTAAAATAATATAATCTTAATGATTAATTTCGGGTAAAATAAAGGTTCCATGCTTTTTTACCTTTTGAGAAGAAGAAAAAACCTTATCAATAAGAAAAGAAAAAATAACATTGAAACCAGGAACAAAAAGAATCACGGAAATAAGTTGATTCTTTAAAAAAGCAAGGGCAGCAATATAACATTGAATCAAACCTGAAAAACTCATGGGATACATTCCAGAAATCAGCCACCAGCCAAGATTCGTCCACAAATAAAAAAATAAAACAGACAAAACTCCTGAACCTGTAATTTTAAGCAAATAATGTTTAGAATCCCTCTTGAATATATTACCAGAAATTCCAATCAAGACAAAGGCTGACCAGGTAAAAAGATAAATAAAGGTATTGCCAAAATAAAGGTCAGAAAAAAACATGATGGAAAGAGGAATTAAAATACTGTAAACACCTCCCACAAACACCCCTGAAAGCAAAGATAAAGCAGTTACTGCTTCAAAATTAGGAATAGCTATTGTTTCATTCAAAAAAATGCGAAAAATAACTCCGAAGATGATAATTAAAATAGTAAAAAAAAGCTTTTTATAGTCCATTTAATTTATGGATTGTTAAATACGTACTAAAAAGTAGAAGCCTCAAATCTCCACTCAATAACATCATTTTTCTTAATCTGCATTTTATCTGCAGCAACCTGGGGCAATTCATTATTAACCCAGTATTGCCAATATTTATCTTGGGTTCCATTCCTGAGACCATCAATACTTTCAACAAATACGCCCATTCCCTCATATAAGGTTGATTCTAACTCAAAATTCTCTCTCTGGCTTAACTCTTTCAGCAAGGAAAAGACGGTTGAATCTTCAGAAGGCACTATTTCATAGTAAAGCACATCCCCATTTCCCTTATTAATGATATATACTGTTTCTTCCTGAGCAGCTTTTCTTTTCTGATACTGGAAATCAACAAACTGATTTTCAATCAAGCCATCTATCTCTTTTTTGGTCAAAACATACTCATTCTGAATTAAAATTAATGCTCCTATTATGGCAATGCCAAGGATAATTACTGCTATTTTTAAATTGATTCTTGAATTTAACATAGAGATTGTTTATTGAACTTCTATTCCCATGTTTTCAGCTGTAGCTTGTATAATCTTCATTGCTTTTTCTATGTCTTCGGTATTTAAATCAGATATCTTTTGTTCAGCTATCTTTCTTAGCTGTTCTTTTGTAATCTTGCCCACCTTTTTTCTGTTAGGCTCTCCTGAACCCTTTTCAATACCAGCTGCTTTTTTCAATAAATCAGAGACCAAGGGTTGCTTTGTCTTAAAGGTATAACTCCTGTCCTCATATATGGTAACCACTACAGGAATCTTAGCTCCCTGCTGATTCTGGGTTGCATCATTAAACTTCTTGCAGAATTCAGCAATATTTAATCCATGCTGGGCCAAAGAAGGCCCTACAGGAGGTGCAGGAGTAGCTTTACCTCCTGGAATCTGTAATTTTATGACGGCTTTTATTTTTTTTGCCATAATCTTGTCATCAAATAGGTTTAATGTTAAAGCTTCTTGGCCTGGAGGGAATCTAACTCAACAGGCGTGTCTCTTCCAAACATATTTACCAAGACCTTTATCTTCCCCTTTTCTTCATCAATCTCAGAAACCTTGCCTTCAAAATCCTTGAAAGGACCATCTGTAATCTTTACCAAATCACCAATTTTAACCTTAATCTTGTACTGGGGCTCTTTCACCTCCATCCTCTTTTTCAGGTCATTAATCTCTTTTTCTGAAACCGGAATAGGAATGGTACCAGCCCCGATAAAACCAGTAACGTTAGGGGTATTCCTGACAACATACCAGGAATCATCTGTAACAATCATTTCCACCAGCACATAACCTGGATAAATCTTTTCTTCAATCACCTTTCTCTTGCCTGCTTTAATCTTTATCTTTTTTTCTTTGGGAACAATAACATTGAAGATTTTATCTTCCATACCCAAAGACTCAATCCTTTGTCTTAAATTCTTGGCCACAGATTCTTCATATCCTGAATAGGTGTGGAGCACATACCAGCTTCTCTTTTGGATTATTTTTTGCTTTGGCATATTTCTAAAGTATAAATCTATTTAATAAGGTGGTAAAGAGAAAATCTATTCCACCTAAAAATATGGCAACTACTATTGAAACCCCGATGACAATCAAGGTATCTCTTATGGTTTCCTTTCTTGTTGGCCAATTAACCTTCCTAATCTCTACCTTGATTTCTTTAAAAAAGGTATTAATTTTTATGGGAATATTCTTAAAATTCATATTATTTTTTCAATGTTAAATATCAAGGTTCTTCACCTTTTTTGCATAGGTTTGAATAAACTTCTTTCTTGATGAAACTTCCTTTCCCATCAAGGTGTCAAAAATCTTATCTGCCTCCCTGGCATCTTCAATAGTGACCTGAAGTAAAATCCTATTTTCAGGATCCATGGTTGTTTCCCATAACTCTCCTGCATTCATCTCTCCTAAACCCTTGTATCTCTGAATAGAAATACCAACTCTTTTTTTCATTGACTTTAAGATATTTAATTTCTGATTCTCGGTATAAGCGAATTGAATCTCTTTCCCGGCTTGAATTTTATAAAGAGGAGGCTGGGCAATATACA